>DAOVFI010000040.1 GCA_030673005.1 Planctomycetales bacterium | reverse complement strand
GAATGTGCGTTTCCTGCGTGCGACCGTCTCGAAGGCCTCCCTGTTTTCGCTGACGAAAACCAGCCTTTGCCCACGCCGGTCGAACGGCGTTATCAATACCTGGCGCGTCAGATCGAAATTGTTCGCCTTCCATCGCAGGGCCTCGATTACCTGCTCGTTGTCCGACAAACAGATCGTCTCCTCTACGGGGAACCACCTCGGCAGGCACAGGCGGTTCTCGTAAATATGCACGGGCGGATCGCCGGGCCTTATCGGCCTCAGGCCGGCGGGCGTGCTCGGTCGGCTGGAGCGGGCCGTAGTATGAGATCGTCTCGAAGCCCGGCACCGCGCAGGTCTTCGGCAGGAGCAGTTCGTTCGGGCGGTCATGGTAAGACCGCGCCAACCCCCAGACGCGGAACGGCCCGTCGTTCTGTGCGTTTGCCCGAAGCCACGCCGCCGCCGGCGACCGCTCCGGGTCGGGGCGAGGCTGACCGGAAGCGGGAACATCGACGAACCTTGCGATAAAGAACAGGTCCGCCAATATCAGCGCCGTCAGCAGCCAGACCCTTCGCCCCGGACGGCGGAGCACCCACCATATAGCCGCGATAGTCGTCCCCGCCAGCGCCGCCGGTACGTAAACGGCCGGCGAGAACGGATTCAGCGCCGCCCACATGGTTTTACCTGCGTCGTTCCCGTCCGGGATCGTAAGCATCCAGCGAAGTTGCCACCACCTTCCCTCGCCCAACGCCGCCAGCGCCAGGACTACCACCACACCCAACATGCACGCCGGCAGCCACACGAACGCCATCCGCCGCACCGTTCCGACAAGTCCACCTGTCGGATCGCTAACAATCTATCCGCGATAATCAATCCTCTTATTATGGGTGGCACGGTCAAGCCGAGCGAAGCGAGGTTTGGCCGTGATGTCGCCCGTGATGTCGTGGTCCACGGCCAAGTCTTCGACTTGACCGTGCCACCCCCTCACCAGCGCGTCAATCCCCACTGACGCCAGAACCACAAGGGCGAAATCAATTATTAAAAGCATTCTCGCCGGACAGCGAACCGAACCGAGAATCGGAACCATGTGAATCAACCGGTACGTCGGAAGGTAATACCCCAACGCCCAAAGCCCCGCGCCGATGAGAATCCACGTCCAGATGCGCGTGAGCCTGTGGGTGGGCGCTGCCGGTTCGACTGAGCCGTAGGCCGGGACGGAGCGCAGCGGAGTCCCGGCAGTTCGGAAAGGACAGTGCTCTCTCTGCGTCTGGTCTATCAAAGCGGTCCGCCGGGACTGCGCTTCGCTCCGTCTCGGCCTACTTTTCCGCTACTTGCCCGCCCATTCCTTCAGCGCCGCCAGTTCTTCGGCGCTCATTGCGTATCCGTGTTCGGGCGCGGGGTATGCGCCGCTTCGGCAGTCGGCAACGTAGTACTCGAACGCCTGCTGCATCGGTGCGTGGAGGTCGGCGTATTTCTTGACGAATTTCGGCACCCGCCCTGCGGTCAGGCCGATCATGTCGTGCGTAACGACGACGAACCCGTCGCATCCGGGGCCTGCACCGCAGCCGATGACGGGTACGTCCACACGCTCGGTAACCATTTGGGCCGGTTCCGGCGGGACGGCCTCGAGCAGCAGCGCCGAAGCGCCGGCCTCGACCATCATCCTGGCCGTCTCGATTATGTCGATAGCCCCGGCCGACGTCTTTCCGGCGACCTTGTAACCGCCGACCTGCCCGGCCCGCTGGGGCGTTAACCCCAGGTGCGGCATGACGGGAATACCGGCAGTCGCCATCGCGCGGACCGTCTCTATCAGCCGGCGGTCGCACTCGATCTTCACGCAGTCGGCGCGTGCCTCGACGACGTACCGCCCGGCGTTGGCGACCGCGGCGGCCGGCGAGGTGTACGTCATAAACGGCATGTCCGCCACCAGGTACGCCAGAGGCGCGCCCCGACGAACCGCCGCCGTCAGCGATACCGATATGTCCAGACTCACGCCGATCGTATCGGGCAGCCCCAGCACCGGCCCGGCCAGGCTGTCGCCGACGAGGATGACCTCCACGCCGGCGGCCTGCTGGATCGCCGCCATCGTCGCATCGTAACAGGTCAGCATGGAAAACTTCTCGCCGGCCGACTTGTGCTTGTTCAAAACCGCTATCGAGATTTTCTTTTCGAGTTCCATAATGCTCCACATTCTACCACCGCCGACGGCGCAGGCAATAGTCTGCAAGGTTTTTTCGGAGAAACTCCCGGCAGAAAATTGCATCGCTTGCATAAAAATGCCCGGCAAGACCCTGAAGAATCTTATTTCCCGCCCTTTGACGCTTCCTTCGTGTTCCCGTACACACCCATGTTTATCCTGCCGCCGTTGGGCGCCGGTTCGACCGACCAATCGGAATTCGGGGCGCCGGCGTCGATGCACGGACTGACAACGGCGTCACTGACCCACTTATCCGCCTTCGGATCCCATCGTCCAGCCTTGCTTTTCAGATGAAATTCGCCCTTCGCCGCATCGGCAAATAGGGGATTAACCGATATGTCACCGGCGCCCTTCGATACGCCGTTATATGCGCCTTTGGCGTTGCCCCAAATGTCATTGTAATTCGAGATAAGGGTTGCAACAGTGCTTGTCCGGTTCAGGCCGAAACCTTTGTTGTTGGTAATAATGTTGTTCCTGGCCGTTACAGTGTAACGCCTGTGCTTGACCGGCAGTGATATCCCATCCCCGCCGTTGGAGTCTATGACATTTGATTCAACGGCAACCTTGTTTCGGTATTCATACCGACTGGGACGAAACTCGATCCCCCCCTTCAGGTTGGCGTATATCCGGTTGTTCCTGATAATCACGCCGTTGTTCCTGTAAGGGTAGCCTACCATGATGCCGAACCAGCGATTGTTCCGGCAGATATTTCTCTCGATTCGGCTGCCGCTGGCTCCGAAGACGGAAATGCCTTCATTGCTGTTTCCATAGCAAAGGTTGTCTGTTATTATGCAGTTCACGGCGCCGGAATAGAGTTTGATTCCGCCGTTGCCGTTGGAATGGCATACGTTCCGGCTGACCGTGGCGTGATTGGTGCCCTGTATGTCGATTCCCCACCAGCCCCGGCAGTGAGAACACACATTATCGGTGATGATGAGATCTTTGCCCCGATCGGTGAAAATGTTGTTAATCTTACATCCCTTCACTGTGATGTCCTCACAGCAGCGCAGATATACACCGGCTCCGTTAACATTACGCACACTTGACTTTGTAACATATACAAAACAGACCCCCTTACGCCCTTTTCTACCAATGCTCAGGTTTTCAATCACTACGCCTGATATATCTTTACCGAGCAACCCGACTGTAATATTGCCCGACTCCTTACTCAGCCCTTTGATAACTGTCTTATCCGCACCCGCGCCCCGCAGGATGACATTGCTCTTCTCTATAACTATCGGAGCGACTACAGTATGCGTACCTTCGGGTATGTTCACTATTCCACCCTTGGGTTCGAGTGCGTCTATCTTCGACTGAATCCATCCGTATCTCTTCATAAGCGCCGCATAATCCTTCCGCGGACCGGGAGTAACCTTCGGAAGAGCGAATACATCAGCCTTTGGCTGTGGGAGGGGCCATTTGTCTTCCCGTCCCGCCGAAGCACAGGCGGTATTGCCGTATGCTCCGATGTTTATCCGCTTTCCACGCGGTTCGTTCTTGCATTCGGTCTTCGGATCGCCGGCGTCAATACAGGTACTGGTTGCTTTGTCTCTTTCCCAATTCCGGGCCTTTGGGTTCCATCGCCCGCCTCGGCTTTTGAGATGAAAGTCGCCCTTGTCGGGATCGGCCAGCAGGGGATCCTGCGTAATGTTCTCCTTTTCAACTAACCCTTTGCAATCGCTCTTCCAGAGACAATTGTAACGAACCGGACCGTTGCTTCTGATCCGGCCTGATACAACTATGTTGTTCTCAATCGCCGTCGAGGCAGATCGACATACTATCCCGCTCTTATAGAATGTATTTGAGACTATTCGATTATTCGGCGAATTGCCCGATATGGCAATTCCTCCACAGTTGTAGATAACGTTGTTGGCTATTAGATTGCCTCCCTTGTCGTAATTAACTGTGATATAGACTGCGCCGCCTCTGCCTCCGTGAATTCTATTGCAAATTATCTTTGCATCTCGCGTGCCGTTCACCATGTAGAAAGCCTGCGAGTTATAAGGTATGTCGTATATGTTACAGTTTCGCACAACCCATCCTTTTTTACCGGCGGACCTTATGGTTGATTCGCCTCCCCGCACCTTGCTGGGATATGTAATCTTCAGGCCGTCTAATACTACGTGGTCGCCCATGATAACTATTCCGATCAATGTCGGACTTTGCCCCTTCCCGGCGCGGATTGTTCTTTTGGGAAAGGCGGCAAGATTGAGAGATTCCCGGTAGACGGCGCTGTCCCGTATCTCAATAATTTCTCCCGGTTCGCTCAGCATGAGCGCCGGGACGATCCTTGTGAAATCGCCTTTACCGTCTTTCCTCACAGTCAACACACCTTTGACGAGCGGAGCATCTGTCCCGGCCAGTAAGTAAGCATCCGGAAACAACCCGACAAACATAACCAACACAACTGAGGCAACTGACTTGACTAGTCCGACTCTGTTCATTTTATCTCCTCTTATTTTATTCCCTTTATTTACCTTTTACCGAACCGGCAAGGCCCTTTTTCTTCAGTTCGGCTTCGGTTGCGGTCTTTCCGTCAAGAACTGCGGTGATTGTATATGTCGGCTTGTTCGGGTCAGGCCGGTACCAGTCAGAACCCGGATTGACGCCGTTGATGATCTTTTTCCTGCCGTCTTTTTCGACGGTTATCGTATAGGTGAACTCTTTTTTGCCGCCCTTGTCCTGAACTATATCTGCAAGTATTACCGTGTTTTTCCTGTCCTTCGGCGACGAGGTATGTCCGTCGGCGCCCGTTACCGTCGAAGGTTCGGCAAGGCCCTGGATGATATGGTATGACAGGTATGAATACTGGTTGCGTTTTTTCCACTCGATGCCGGGATAGAACAACTGTTGTTTTTCGTCCAGGTTCTCGGCCGGGAAATCCTTATCATCAACTTCGTTTTTTATCTCGACTTTCGCATTGCGCACAGGCCTGCCGGTTTTATCGACGACCTTAACATCCAGATAGTATTTCGGTATCCCCCAGGCCCGGTCCGTAGGGACAATCAGTTTCTTGAATTTGCAGTTCACCAGGCCCAGTTTGCTGTCCATACCTGTTCCCCTGCCGCCATAACTGCGCATACAGAAACTTGCTGCCTGATACAGGTCCCACGTATGTGACTGGTTGCATACCTGGGGCAGGGACTTCTTTATTACTATATTTTCCTTTTCCAGATTCAGGTTATATACGTTCAATCTGTCCCTGGCGGCGTTGATTAAAAAGGTCAGATTTATTGGACTTGTTTTGCCGCTGAAAGATACATTGCTGAAATTGAACTTGTTGGTATTTATATCGTCCGTGTACACCCAGAAAGATTTATCGCCTTTGGCGAACGTTCTTTCCCGGTGGTGCCCCCATTTCCTTGTGTATCCTTTGTAACCACCGATGTCCAGTTCTCTCATGTTCAGAAATTTGCTGTTGGTGATACTCAGTTCCATCGGCGAATCGAAAAAGATATGCGTGGCGTTATTGACAATCGAATTGTCCATTGTGAAGCGAATAACTCCGGCGCATCCCAGCGGCCAGACGCCGCCGGCCAGACCGGCCTTGTTGAACTCTATTGGGTCTTTCCGCCCCGGGAGAATCGGGCGCCCGTAATGGGTAGTCGAACCGGCGTTATTCCACACAAAGTAATGGCTGCCGGTTGTAGTAATCGTGCTGCCGCTTAACTTTACGTCTGCTCCATACCTTAATACGAAATGCCTCTGGCCGTCGGAACTGCAATGGAATTTGAGCGTCTCATTCTCCATTATAAAATTCGCGCCGTCGTGAATCACAAGATCGGCTTTGCATATCGCGGTTTTCTTCGCGGCATCGTAAGTGAATCTGGAAGGGTCGTTGAGAATGCGGGCAATATCGACCAACCTGACATTCCTGCCTTTTACCACGATACCCTCTCTCGTCAGGGGATGAAAATAGCCTTCACGCACATAATAATTCCACGTGTACTTGCCGTAATGAACACTGGTTTGGGGGAAAAGGTACTTATCCCGGTACACTTCGATGCAATCGATGTGGGCAGTGTGACCCTTGCTGTTGTGCTCCACGATTATGCCGAGTCTTTCCGGCGGCGCGTCTATTTTATCGTTAACGTAGCATTCGAAAATGTAATCGTTGTACATATACAGCCATTTGTCTTTGGTTCGGATTACAGTAACTTCGTGCCACTTACCATCCTCGCTCCAGCCGGTGCCGTCATAACTGAAACTGAACGCGCACTCCGGTCTGCCGCCGATTCTACAGTGGTGATGGGCGTCTGAGCATTTACCGTAATTCCAGTTGCCGCGTGGGGTCCTGCCGCTCATACCGAAACCGAAGCCGAAGTGGCCCGTGTTTCTGTGGGGAAATCTGTACCTGAACTTCCACGTGCCGCAGGATATCTGAAGCGGCGTGGTTATCGGATACTCGTTCCCGCCCCTTATGCCCTTTGTGACGACCCGCCTTACAAACCCCATCGACGTATCTGTTATTATATATTTTCCCCTGTGGGGGTTCCATTTTTTCATCGGCCTGTCCCACGGATCCTTCTCCGTCTGTTCCTTCAAATGCCTGAAATCGGTGAAATAATCGAAGAAATCCGGCGCTTCGGACTTATTCAGCGTCGAGACGACCCATTCCTGGTGGGCCTGTCCCGAGCCTTGTCGAGGGGCCTCTTCTTTGCCCCCGGTCGCGGTCAGGTGTATCTCCCAGATTGCTTTCTTGTTGGGAACAGTCCAGGCCAGTGAGTTACCTGTCGCCTTCGCCTGCACCTCCTTGTTCACCTGCCATTCGTACTTTTCCGCGCCTTCGGCCTTCACACTGAAGATGATCCTGTCGCCGGCCTGGACAAGGTACATTGTATCCTTCGGGCCGGTTTTATTTTCAGGATGCCCCCCTGTTGAGGACCAGTCCTTTATCACCGGTGTCGCTGCGCGCAGCGTGCCTTCGGTAAATCCGAGTCGTCCAACAGATAATATCGCCGCACACACCACTGCCGCCGTTCTAATCCTGGCAATAATTGTTTCGTTCTCCCGCTGCCTCGTTCCACTAACACAATATCACTGAAGTTCCCGCGACGCCATCGTACAGGCCGTCTTCTTTCAAACACGCCGGGTGAACCGAGAGGTCGATAAAATTTTCTAAGAGGTCGATAAAATTTTCTAAGCAGAAAGTGCTGATGACAGGCCGACAGACCTGGTGGATATTTTCCCGAAAAAGTACGCAGATTTGAGGACGACATGTCATTTTTAGCAGAGAATCAACTTGTATTTTAACGGAATTTATGATATATTATTAATCTGCGTCGTCCGTCGGTGGAGGAGACCTTTTCGAAGCTTTGTCTTTTTCTATTCATGGCCAGATTGGCCATGAGAAAGGAGGGAACGGAATGGTGAGTAGGGAAGCATTATTGATATGTATGGTTGGTATGGTCCTGGCTTTGGGTTTGCCTGCAATGGCCGTGAACATCGAGACTGTTACCGTCGGGAATCCGGACAACGCCGGGGAGGGATCGGGACTAATCTACGGGGGTTACGGTCCAGCCCGCATCTGCGGGGCTGTGGGCTACACGTACAATATCGGCAAATATGAGGTAACGGCCGGGCAGTACACCAAGTTCCTCAACGCCGTGGCGGCCGGCGACCCGCACGGGCTGTTCAACACGAGCATGGCAGACTCGACGGACTTGCGAGGCTGTAACATTCAGCGCAGCGGCTCGTCCGGCAGTTACACGTACAGCGTTGCGTCCGACTGGGAGAACCGGCCGGTTAACTTCGTGAGCTTCTGGGATGCTTGCAGGTTCGCCAACTGGCTTCATAACGGACAAGGCGGCGGCGACACGGAAACCGGGGCCTACACGATGACTACCGAGGGAATCGCCAACAACACCGTAACCCGCAACGACGGATGGAAGTGGGCATTGACCAGCGAGGATGAGTGGTACAAGGCGGCGTATCACAGGAACGACGGCGTTACGGGCAATTACTTCGACTACCCGACCGGCAGCGACACCAGGCCGAACAATGCCCTGGACGATCCCGATCCGGGCAACAACGCCAACTTCTACGACAGCGGCTATACCATTGATAGCCCATACTACAGGACGGAGATCGGCGAGTTCGAGAACTCCCAAAGCCCCTACGGCACGTTCGATCAGGGAGGCAACGTTTTTGAGCGGAACGAGGCGATTATTGACTCGTCATTTCGTGGAGTTCGTGGAGGGTCATTCTTCTTCGACGACTACGCCATACACGCTGCTCTTCGCGGCCTCAGCCACTCGACGACCGAGAGCCACGATATCGGGTTTCGTGTCGTCGAAGTTCCTGAGCCCGCCACGACGGCGTTGTTGGCGTTGGGTGGCCTTGCGCTGTTGAATTACAAGCGAAAATCCTGTGGCATCCGCCGTCGGCGATAGTCAATCAGGCGATATTAGGTTTTTACTCGTAAGCAGCAGACCAAGCATGTCATTATAGAGTATTATGTTTGTATTGTGGCGTATGTGTATCAATTAGGGAGAGTATCATGAATAAAGTGTCCAATTCGAAAGGCAAACGGATATGCGCTAAGGCGTTCATGCTGGTCGAACTGCTGGTTGTAGTGTCGATTATCGCTCTTCTGGTCTCCACCCTCTTGCCGACGCTGAGCGTGGCCAAAGAGCAGGCCAGGATAGTTGTCTGCGCAACCAACATGAGGAATATCGGTTCGGCATATCATCTTTACACGAATCAACACAACGGCTGGTTGCCTGCCAGCTCCGGTTGGGGCGGCGATCCGCCGACATGGGATACCAGGATTCTATCCTTCTATGAGAACGTCGCCTTGCTGCATTGTCCGAGCGACAATTTTGACCGCGAACCATGGTACGTAATTAGAGGAACTCCTGAAGACTGCCGTTACCCCCGCTCCTACGCCCACAGTATATCCATAGGATTCAGGGGTCCGTCGGTGTATGGAGATAATTACAACCCTCCATACGCCGGACAGGTTCCATACACCCCCAACGGATCGGTCTATAAGATAACAGACATCGAACTGACCGGTGAGACTATCGCAGTGGGTGAGCAGTGGGAATCGTGGTTTTACGGTTCGTCACCGCAGCCAGGCATCCACGGCGACTATAAAGGCTCCGGCATCTACGACGGCTATTATTCCAGTTCTGTTCCGCAAGAACCACCGAGTCGCTCGCCGACACCTTACCATCGGGATAATACATCCTACAATTTCCTGTTCTGCGACGGACACGTAATAATGCTGGAGAAAACCGACAAGCGCCTTATTGACATCGACGGTGACGGATATAACGACAGCGAGGATCTGTATTTCTACAAACGCATGAAGCCGTAATATTCGTCCCGGCTGGAGCAGTCGTAAGGCGGGCAGGCCTGCCCACCGTACGATTTCCTCCTTCGCCGCATTTTCAAGGGTTTTGGGAAAATCCGTATTGGTATATTTGTGATTACTGGAATAATCGAAATATCTGATGGGAATATTGCTTTTTGATAAAATACTATATCGGCGTGCGTTCTACGCATGCAGGAGAATGGGAAAGGAGGCTGATATGCTGCGTTCCCGGATGTTAGAGTTTTCTGTTTTCTGCGCTGTTGTCCTGGTTTTTACCATCGCTCCGGCGCAAGGGGAATACACCTACTGGCAGCATGAACCTGGCACACCGGGCGACTGGTTCGACCCGTCCAACTG
Organism: Planctomycetales bacterium; assembly: GCA_030673005.1. Lineage (GTDB taxonomy): Bacteria > Planctomycetota > Phycisphaerae > SM23-33 > SM23-33 > DAOVFI01. The sequence goes on along the minus strand of DAOVFI010000040.1, from coordinate 2,710 downwards.
GGACAACGGCGTACCGACCGACATAGACACCGCGTTAATCGACAACGGCGGGACAGCGGTAATTGCCGGCGGCGACGGACAATCAGAACAGTTGCGGCTTGGGTCTTCCGACACCGGGAGCGTCCTGCAGTCCGGCGGAACGAACACAATCAGTAACTGTATGTATCTTGGTAAAGAATCCGGTTCGCAAGGAACTTACGAACTAAGCGAAGGGCAGCTTACGGCTTCGGATGAAAAGGTCGGATATGGTGGCATGGGCACATTCACGCAGACCGGCGGGTTAAACACAATTGGCTGGATACTGGATATTGGTTACGAGTCCGGTTCGCAAGGTACTTACGAACTGAGCGGGGACGGGCAGATTATGTCTTGGATTGAACGCATCGGATGGTCTGGTACGGGGACGTTCCTTCAGTCGGGCGGGACAAACACAATCAGCTACAACCTGCGTCTTGGTTCCTGGTCAGGTTCGCAAGGAACTTACGAAATTAGCGGCGGGGTTTTAGAAACAAGCGACTTTTATATCGGATGGAACGGCAGTGGGATACTGAATATTACAAGCGCGGATGCGGATATTACAGTTTCCGGCCTGCTTAATTTCGGGCCCAACGGCTCACTTGCCGCCGTACCTGGCAGCACAATCCACATGACCGGCTCGGTTTTCGAAAACGAGAGCACAAGCCCAGCCGCACTGGCTGGACTGGGGAATCTAAAACTAATCTTCGAGGGCGGAAGCGGCGTTATCGACCCGTTTGAAGCAGCCGCCGAAGATATGGGGGCTGTAACGGAAGGATTTGTCGAAGGCAACTTCCTACTTGATACGCTGCAACTGGGCGGGACGGCGGCTGGGAAAATCGAACTGGTCGATGATTTCGACAACCAGTCCGACGGCGCCACCGGCAACGAGGCCGTTTATGTCAACAACCTTATAATGAACGCCGGCGCGACAATCAACCTGAACGGCCTGAACCTATACTACGACAGCACCGACCCGAAGCAGTTCTTCTGCGGCGACGCGACACTGGACGGTTTCGTCGGGCAGGCAGACCTGGACACGGTTCTGGGCGACTGGGGCGAGAACGTTCCTCCTGCCGACCCGAGGGCTGACCTTTCCGGCGACTTATTCGTCGGGCAGGACGACCTTGACATGGTCCTTGGCGACTGGGGCGAGAGCACAGGCTCGATACCAGAGCCCGCCTCCGCGACAGTATTGTTGCTGGGCACGATTACGATGTTGAAGCGACGCAAAAAGACATAGTCGTAGGGTGTGCAGGTTCTTCTTGCCATGCCGACTTGTCTCGGCGAAGCGAAGCGGAGACGGAAGCCTTAGCGAAGGCAGGTTCCCTGCACACCGAACGCCATTTACTAATCGCGGTGTGCAGGAAACAAAACCTGCACACCCTACCCGCTACCCGCTACGACATCCTTCACTTTACCGAGGTGATATTCCTGCGTTTGCGGATATAATGCAATAACGACTTATCGGAGAATTTTTATGCGCGTCGCACTGGTAGGATTACCAAAAAGTGGAAAGAGTACGTTATTCGCAGCCGTGGCTGAGGCCGGCGGGTCGGGCGTCCATCTCGACCGGCCCGACCAGGAGCACCTCGCCGTCGTCAAGGTGCCCGACGAGCGGCTGGACTGGCTGGAGGACCACTACAAGCCTAAAAAGAAGACCAGCGCCGAGATAGAGTTCCTCGACGTGCCGGGAATAGACTTATCGAGCGATGCCGGTCGGCGACACGGGCGGATGCACTTATCGGCTGTGCGGCAGAGCGATATGATCGTAATGGTCCTGCGGGATTTCAGGCGGCACGCCGAATCGGTCCCGCTCTACCGCGAACGGGTGAACCCGGCAGCCGACCTGGAAGAACTCCACTCGGAGATGCTGTTTTCCGACCTGGAGCAGGTGGCTGCTCGCATCGAGAAACTCCAGGCCGCCGTCCGCAAACCTACCCCCGACCGCGACCGGAACGTCCGCGAACTGGAACTGATGCAGCGGATGCAGGAAGTGCTCGAAGACGAAAAACCGTTGACCGAAGCGATCTCAGACCCCGCCGACGTAAAAATGGCCCGCGCATTCGCCTTCCAGACTCTCAAGCCGGCCCTGGTGGTGCTGAACTGCGACGAAGAAGCCGCTTCCGGCGGCGAGGGCGACCGGTTCGGCGGTTATCCCGCGATTCGTCTTTCAGCCAGGATCGAAGAGGAGATCGCCTCGCTCCAGCCCGAAGAGCGGGGCGAGTTCATGGAAGCGATGGGGATATCCGTACCGGCCCGCGACAGGCTGATTCGCTCGTGCTGCAGTGTAATGAACATTAATACCTTCCTGACGGCAAGCGAGAGTGAAGTGCATGCATGGTTGATACCGGCGGGGGCCGATGCGCTGACGGCGGCGGGGCAAATCCACAGCGACATCGCACGCGGGTTTATCCGGGCGCAGGTAATCGCCTTCGAGGACCTCAAGTCCGCCGGCGATGAAAAAAAGGCGCGAGCCGCCGGGAAGTACCGACTCGAAGGGAAACACTACATCATCCAAGACGGCGACGAGATATTGTTCAAATTTAATGTATAAGGCGTAGTGTAAGGTGGCGTGGTGGGGCGCTGGTTCACACAACCGAAAACACCCCCGCCTAAAAAAGGTTGCGCACACAACCACCCACCGCCCCCCCACACGAGGGTTGGGGGCCGGGGCGCCAGTGGAATAGACCGC
>DAOVFI010000108.1 GCA_030673005.1 Planctomycetales bacterium | reverse complement strand
AAAAAATCCCGGAATTTACGTAAGTCATTGTTAATAAAGGGTGAAATTTTTTTATTTTTTTCCGAAAATGCCGAAACCGTGCGCCGGTTTGGCGCGCGCCAACCCGGCGCAGATTATTCAGGAAATACCGAAAGGGGGAATATGGGGAAAATAGGTATAGTTTCCCGTTTTGCCTGCATTTTTTTACCACAGCCGCCTGTGGTTAATGGGGAATCCGTGCTAACGACTGCTGATCGGGAAAAATTGTCAGAAAAGCAAACACCGATTGCATAAAAAACTGACATCTCTCCGGGTGCATTAATTCCTGCGGGTAAGCCAAACCTTCCCAAACGGGGCGAAATTCCGCTATTTCAAGGCAATTCAAGGGCTTGGAACGTTCTGGCACGGTGCTTGCAACCATCTCTTTGACTTGTTCTATGCCTGCTGTGTGTCTTTTTTCATCCGGACCGGCAGGAATGATGGAGAAAAGAAGCAAGTGCATCATGGCAAAAAAGTCAGCCCGAAAACCTGAAAAAGACGACGAAAAGGCCCGCGAACTCGGATTCTTCAGTACGCTTGCCGCCGAGAAGGCCGCCGAGTCTGAAAAGCAGCAGGAAGAAGAATCTGTCGAGCGGGAACTCGATGAATCAGCCGATCAGGAAGCCCCGGAACCCTCCGGGCAGGAGGCTGATGTTTCGGTTAAAGGTCAGGACTCTGATGCCCCGGTCGAGGAGTCTGTCGAGCAGGAGACGGAGGTTACCGCCGATAAGGAGACGGAATCTTCAGAAGACATAGAGGATGAGGCTGATACAGAGGAGGAAAAAGAGAGCGAAGCATCCGAAGAAAATAATGCGGCCGATTCTGCAGAAGATGAAGATAAGAAAGTCGAGGCATCCGAAGAGGCGTCTGATGAGGCGTCTGATGATGCGTCTGATGGGGCGGAGGCTGATGTTTCCGCTGATAAGGAGTCGGAAGAATCCGCTGGTGAGGTTGAGTCCGTTATAGAAGAGGAAAAAGAAGACGAGGCGTCCGCCGGGCAGGAAGTCGAGGCGTCGTCCGAAGGTCAGGATGATGTTGAGTCGCCGGTCGGGGAGGCCGGGGAGGAGGAGGCGGAGGCTTCGACTGATAAGGATTCTGAATCATCAGATGATGGAGAGGTTGGGGCTTCTGCTGAACAGGAAGCGGAATCATCAGCCGGCGAGGAGGCGGGGGGGAACGAGGAGGCAGAAGCGCCGGTCGCTTCGGCCACTGAATTGCCGGACGAATCCGGCGATGACGTGGTTGATGACAAGCAAACAGCAGAAGCCGTTTCTGAGGATGGCGGTAAGGAATCGCCCAATCCTCTTGCCGATATTATTGCCGCTCAAAAGGCACAGTTGCGTGAAAAAACAGAATCGGCGGAAACATCCGACTCATCCGAGCCGGTCGAGCCAGTCGAATCCGACGAGGCCGGCGAGGCCGTGGAACCTGACGCTGAAACCGAGTCTGCCGAATCGGTCGCCGTTGCTGGATCTTCCGCTGAAGGCGAATCTTTCGATGTTGACGAGTCAGGGGCGGTGGCCGAGTCCGTCGGCGCCGGCGTGGCGGACCGGTCTGCCGGTTTCGGCGTAACGCAGGATTCAGGTTCCGGGCCTCGTTCTTCGGATATTCGCGGCCTGCTGCGGTCGGTATCGGCTACGCACTGGTTCCTGGTAGCCAATACGCTGGCGGTAGTTGCGCTTGCGGCGGCGGTGTTCTGGCTTCCCGGACGGGGCGTGCAGGCAAGCCTCGGTCGGGAGGCGGCTCTTACAGGCAAGACGCCCGAATTGCATCCGTCCCCGGCCGATCTTGATGCCGCCAAAGACTCCCGGAGCGTTTCATGGCGGAATGCGCGGTCGGCATTTGCGGCGAAGCAGTACGCATCCGCTTTGCAACAGTACAGCCTGCTGTCGGAAATGGTCAGGCGGGATCCGGATTCCAAATTGATGATGGATTTCCTCCGTCTGCGGAAGGGTCAATGCCTGACATACCTGGGAAAAATAACCAGCGCCCATGAATTGCTCAGCGTAGCGGCGGCAAGTGATTCACCGGCGGTTTGTGCGGCGGCAAATTATCAACTGGCGATATATCACGAACGAAACGGGCAGTTCCTTCAGGCAAGGATGAGGGCTTACCGGGCGGCGTCTGCGTTTGCCGCGCTGTCGGATTACACCCCGGCTGAAAGGAATTGCGATTTCCTTATCGCCCGGTCGCTGACGAAAAAAGCACTGTTACTCCACGGCGCCGACGGGCGGATAACCTGGAGGACTTTGAAGGTGGCGGACCTGTTTGCCGGTCTGGACGAATCCGCCCTCAGGAGGCTGCTTGATAAGGGGCGCAAGGCGTTCGACCGCGCCGTTCTCGGCCCGAAGGTCCGTCAGGTTCAGGTTCAAGGCCCGATGACGCGATGGTCGGCAACCTGCCTCCAGGCGTCCGTATCGGAACTGCTGACTCATTTTGCCGCAAAGGCGGGCATCGACCTTCGATGGGTTTCCGTGAGCAAGGCGGCGAGCAACAGGGCGGTCAGTCTTTATCTGCCTAATGTTTCGGCGCAGAGGATGTGCGAGTTGTCCGCCGGTTCGGCCGGGCTGCTTGCGCGTTTTACCGGCGAAGTGATAATCGTGCACAATCCGTCGGACTGCCCGTCGTTGAATCAGCAGCGTAACCTGCTGAGCGACGAGGCGGTCTCGGCCTGGCGGCGACTGTTCCTGCGGGCGATGCCCGGCGACAAGCGGATCGCCTGGGGACATTTCGCCGTTGCCCTGCTGCACGAACATACAGGCAATGCGATAGAGGCAATCAACGAGTACAGGTTGACCGTACGCCGTTTCAGCAAGGCTCGCATCGCACCGAAGGCGCTGCTGAGAAGTGCGAAACTCCGTATCGGTCTTCGCGACTACACCGGCGCGCGGACCGACCTGACGGAATTGCTGGACGGTTATCCGGGCTGCCATGAGTCGGGAGAAGCCTACATCGCCCTCGGCGAAGCGGCCTTGAAGACAGGACTGGCAGACGAGGCCTACCATATATTCAGGAAACTCTATTTCCTGGACCTGTCGGTCCAGTCCAGGAATTATGCGTGTTTCGGAGCGGGCAAGTGCCTTTATCTGAAAGGCAAATACGACCAGTCCGTCGAGTGGCTCAAGCGTTATGCGAAACTCGCCGGACGGACGGATGCGGATAATCTTTCGGAGGCGTATCTGCTTTTGGGCAGAAGCCTTGTCAAAACAGGCAATGACGCTCAGTCCGTTACGGCCTTTCGCCTGGCACTGTCCTGCCGGTCCGATATAGATCAGAAGGCCGAAGCGTCGATCGAACTTGCCGAGGCGTATCGGAAGACGGGCAACCTTGCCAGGGCGATGTCCACGCTTCATAAGGTTATCGGGGAGATTCAAAGCCCGCGCCATAAGTATCAGTTCTATTCCACCACCGCCAGGATTTACAGGTCGATGTCGCTGCCGGAGAGGGGGGCGAGTTTCCTGCGGGGTAAAATGCCTTCGGTTTCCGATCCGCAGATGCACGCGAAACTGAACGTGGAACTGGCGCTTTGTTACCGCGACGCGGGTGCTTTGTCTTATGCGTACGTCGCATTGACCAAGGCGCTGGAGGTCCTTGATCCGGGCGATTCGTCCAACGAATCGGCCTGTGAACTGGCCGGGATATGCCTGGAGATTAACAGGCCCGGACAGGCAGTTACTCTTGCAGGCGGTGTAATGAAGTCATCGACCGCCGACCGGAAACATCGCCGGCGGGCCAGGAGCCTCCTCGCCGAAGCCTACCTCGCGAAGAAGGAGTACGAGAAGGCGGCCCTGACGCTGTCAGGTGAACCCAAAAGAAAGTCAGGAGCGAAACGACAATGAATCGCTGGAATATCCTGTTAATCTGCCTGAGCACCGTGGCGTTGACGGGTGTGGCGATGCTTTCGGCAGAAGAAGGCGGCACGGGCGCCTGCCTGCCGGTAGGCAAGGTCCCGCCCGTGAATGTCGCTGAATCTTCTCCAGCCCCGCCCGACGTCGCCGCGAGTATGCGTAACCTGTGGCGGTCCGCCATTGAGCCGCCTTCCGGAAAAGAAGATACCGCCGCATTGTCCGAGGCGGTCCGCCGGCTTGAGGAGATTCGGATGCCGATCAGGCCGGGGACGGAAACTCCCGCACCGGTCGGTCCTTCGCCGAAGGCAACGTCCCGTCCGAGCGTGCAGCCGTCAACGCAGACGGTGCGAATAACCCCGGTAAGAAGTCTGGCAAAGTTGAAAAAACTGTCCCCCGACAGCGTAACCGACCCGCTCGCGTTGGCCGACGCGCTGTTCCGGGGCGGGTACCTGGAGACGGCGGCGCCGTTCTACAAGAAGGCGGCCCAGCTCGAAACCGACGAAGAAGGGAAGGCCTGGATGCTGTTACAGGCGGCGAACTGCCTGCGAAAGGCCGATCCGGCTGCTGCCGCCAAGGCGTATGCCGAACTCATGAACGCGTATCCAAAGTCTATCTGGAGCTCGCTTGCAAAGGTGCAGAAAAACCTCATCGACTGGCGAAAGACAAACGATCTGGACGCCCTGCTGAAAGAAGCGGAGAAACGGAATAAAGAGGCGGCTGGGACGAAACCGAAAAAAACCGAAAAAACAAAGCCGAATCCCGGCAAAAAGACTAATGACTGATTCGGATTACATAAATGAGAACGACCTGTGCCGCAGGTACAAAATAGCCGGGCGCAGCGAGCAGTTCCTCCGGACGATCCGTATGTCCAAAAAGGTCGCCTCGACCTCCGCGCCGGTGCTGGTTACAGGCGAAAGCGGGACCGGCAAGGAATTGATTTCTTACCTGATCCACGGGGAGAGCGATCGCCGCGACAACCCGTTCATTCACGTCAACTGTGCGGCCTTGAGCGACACGCTGCTCGAGAGCGAACTTTTCGGACACGAGAAAGGCGCCTTCACCGGCGCGCATGAACAACAGAAAGGACGCTTCGAACGCGCCGACGGCGGTACGCTGCTACTGGATGAACTGTCCGAAACGACCCGGAGGCTCCAGGCGAAACTGCTGCGAGTCCTGGAGCAGCAGCAGTTCGAGCGGGTCGGGGGCGGCGAGACGATAAAAGTCAATATCCGCGTTATCAGCACCTCCAACCGCAATCTCGCCGAAGAGGTCGAGCAGGGCCGGTTCCGACTCGATTTGTACTATCGCATCAGCGGCGTCCGTCTGGTCGTACCGCCCGTCCGCGAGCGGACCGAAGACATCCCGGCACTTGTATGGCATTTCGTCAACCTGCACGCACGGGAGGTCGGAAGGGAAATCAACAAACTGGATGACCGGATGATGAAGCAATTCATTCGATACAACTGGCCCGGGAACGTCCGCCAGATTCGCAATATAGTTCGGGCGGCGATGATCTTCGGAGAAGGCGCGACCCTGTCGCTGAAGGGCGCTGAGTTTCTGGAAGACGAACTCGTTACCGCCCGTCAGCGCCCGGCGGAGACGCTACTGCTTCAGGAACTGGAACGGCAGGCGATACTCGAAGCCCTTCGCCGGACGCAGCGGAACCAGGCAAAGGCGGCACGCCTGCTGGGAATAACCGACCGGACTCTGCGAGAAAAACTCCGCAGGTACCGCGAGGCGGGCGAATTACAAATAGCAGGAGACAACAAATGGTGAAACCGCCGGCAATTACACAATACCTCGAGGCCGCCCTGAAAGGCGCGAGCATCCGGCAGTCCGTCATAGCAAACAACATCGCCAATCTCAATTCGCCGGGATACAGGCGAAGCGTCGTCGAGTTCGAAAAGCATCTCGCCGAGGCGATCGAGGCCGGCGACGACGTTGACCTGGATGCGATTCGCGAAAGCATCCTCCAGCCGATGAATACGCCGGTTGATTTGAACGGAAACGACGTGTCACTGGAAATAGAAATCGGCGAAATGATCAAAAACAATGCAATGTACAAGACTTATATGCGGGTTCTGGGTAACACGTACCGCAAGATGGCTTCGGCGATACAGACGCCGTAGTCGTAATCCGTAGTCTGTAGCCCGTAGCCCGTAGAAACAGGCAAGAGGCAACAGGCAAGAGGCAAGAGGCAACGGGCTACTGATTACTGGCTACTGGTTACGAATCAGGATGAGGTGAGAAGATGGGCGTTAATGGTGTTTCAAATGCGATAGACATTGCGGTTTCGGGCCTGCGGGCCGAATCGACGCGGATGAACGTCATCGCGGGCAATATCGCCAATTCCAGCACGTCGCGCACGCCTTCGGGCGACCCTTACCGCCGCAGACAGGTCGTCCTATCGACGGACGACGACGGCCTGGACGGCGTGAAAGTCGAAGGAATTACCTCCGACATGCTGACCGACTTCAAACGCGTCTATAAACCCGGACACCCCGACGCCGACAATAACGGTTACGTCCTTATGCCAAACGTGGACCTGCCCGTCGAGATGATAAACATGGTCGCAGCCAGCAGGGCCTACCAGGCAAACGCTGCCGTTATGAAACGATACGAAGAAATGGTGGATGTTGCGATCGAGTTGTTGAGATAGTCCAGGAGAGCAAAGATGTCAGCGATTAATCCGATAGGCGGCCTTCCCAAACCGATCCCGACGCCCCGGGCGACCGGGGTCGGCGGGCAGGACCAGGACGCTTCAAAAACCGGTTTCGACAAGATGCTGCGGAACTGCATCGATCAGGTTGATACGAAACAGCAGGCATCGACCGCCGCGGTCCAGGACCTGCTGAGCGGCAAGAGCGATGACGTCCTTTCGGTAGTGGCCGCCGCTGCCAAGGCGGACCTGAGTTTCAAACTCCTGATAGGCGTGCGAAACAAGGTAATTGAGGCATATAAGCAGACAATGAACATGCAGATTTAAGTAGGGTGTGCAGGTTTTGTTTCCTGCACACCGCGATTGACAGGTGAAGCGTTCGGTGCCTGCCTGCCGGTAGGCAGGTGCAGGGAAAAGAACCTTCCACACCCTACAAGACGGTGAAGACCAGTGGCAAAGGCGCTACAGGACATCAGACAGGTTTGGGAACGGACGGGCCTGCTCCAGCGGGTATTGTTGTTAGGGATACTGCTCGGGTGCATCGGCGCTGCCGTTCTGCTGGTCGGGTGGGCGCGCAAGCCCCACATGGCCCTGCTCTACAGCGGGCTTGATGCGGAAGAGGCCGCCAAGATCGTAGAGAAGGTACGCGACGCCGGCGTCCCTTACGAACTGACCGCCGGCGGCACGACGATTAATGTGCCGGCCGAGAAGGTCTATTCGCTGCGGCTGACTATGGCGTCCGCCGGCCTGCCGACCGGACAGGACAGGGGATACGGGATTCTCGATAAGGGAGAGATCGGAACCAGCCCGTTCAAGGAGCGGATTAATTTAACCCGCGCCATCGAGGGCGAACTTGCCAAGACGATTCAACTGCTGGAAGGCGTGTCCATGGCGCGGGTGCACGTGGTCCGTCCGGAATCGACACTCTTCGCCGGTCAGAAGAAAAACGCTTCGGCGACGGTGGCGGTGCGCACCAAGCCGGGCTGGCGTCTGACGCCTTCCAACGTCGCGGCGATTATTCACCTTGTGGTCGGAAGCGTCGAAGGTATGACGCCGGAGAAGGTGGTCGTAGTCGATGCTCGAGGCCGGCTGCTGTCGGGAGGCGGCGGCAGCGAACTGGCCGGTAAGGCCGGAACGTTCCTCGATTACAAGAGCCGGGTTGAGGAGTATCTGTCCGACAAGGCCGAGGACATGCTGGC
>DAOVFI010000352.1 GCA_030673005.1 Planctomycetales bacterium | reverse complement strand
GTGCGATTGCACATCTGCGGCAATACGAACCGGATCCTCGACGGGATGGGCCGGCTGGGGTGCGACGTGGTGGAACTCGACTTCATGGTTCCGATCACCAAGGCCCGAAAGCAAATGGGCGCCCGGCAAATCCTGCTGGGCAATATCGATCCGGTCACCGTGCTCCGCAACGGCACGCCCGAATCGATCACCGCGGCCATTGCCCAGTGTCACCACGACGCCGGTTCCCGCTATATCGTAGGCGCGGGCTGCGAAGTTACCCGCGACACCCCGGAAGAAAACCTGATGGCCCTGCGCGACTACGCCCGATCACATCAGCCCTAGCCCTTGATCAAGCGTGATTTTTCACCGGCAATTTGAAAAACTCGAAACCTTCCGTGTTTTCAGGCGTCTAAAGGATAGTTACCCAAATCCTGGACGCCGAGACAAGGAGGATTTCGAGTGAAAACGATTATACGAAAACGGTTGAAGAAAGCCAAGCGGCGAATCGAGCGTCGGTTGCGGCCGATCCACTGGGCGGAGCGGCCCAAGCCGATGTTCTCGGCGAAGAACATCCGGTACGAGGTGGCCGATCGTGACCGGGGGCTGGCGGCTGGAGGGATTGGCGCGATGCACGTGCTGGCCCGGCGGAGCGGGTTGGTGGAAACGATTGACAAGTCCGTGCATGTATTGAAGCGGCACCTGCCGTATCACGAGTCGGACCACGTGTTGAACATCGCCTACAACCTGCTTTGCGGAGGCGCGCGGCTCGAGCACATCGAGCACCGCCGCAACGACGAAGTGTTTCTGGACGCCCTGGGAGCCGAGCGGATTCCCGACCCGACCACCGCGGGCGACTTCTGCCGACGCTTCGAGACGCCCGAACAGATTGAGACCCTGATGGAAGCGATCAACGAAGCCCGACGGAACGTCTGGCGACAGCAGCCCGCGACGTTCTTCAACGAGGCGGTCATCGACGCCGACGGCACGATTGTCGAGACGACGGGCGAGTGCAAGCAGGGCATGGACATCGCCTACAACGGCAAGTGGGGTTACAGCACGTTGGTGGTTTCCCTGGCCAACACGGGCGAGCCGCTCTACTTGTTGAACCGGCCGGGCAACCGGCCGTCGAGCGAAGGGGCGGCCGATTACCTGGATCGGGCGATTACCCTGTGCCGTCGGGCGGGCTTCAAAAAGGTTCGCCTGCGGGGCGACACCGACTTTACGCAGACGGAGCACCTCGACGACTGGGACGCCTCGGGCGTAAAGTTCGTATTCGGGATTCCGGCCATGAAGAACCTGGTGGATATCGCCGAAAACCTGGAAAACACGGCTTTTTCGCCCCTTCACCGCCCGGCGAAGTACGAGGTGAAAACCGAGCCTCGCCGGCGACCGGAGAACGTCAAGGAGCGGATCGTGCGAGAGCGCGAGTTCCAAAACATCCGCCTGAAGGGCGAAGAGGTGGCCGAGTTCGACTATCGGCCGACGAAGTGCAAAACGGCGTATCGCGTCATCGTGTTGAAAAAGAACCTCTCGGTCGAACGGGGCCAGCGGCGTCTGTTCGACGACATTCGCTGGTTCTTCTACATCACGAACGACCGGAAGAAATCGCCGGCTCGGATCGTCCGCGACGCCAACAGCCGCTGCAACCAGGAGAACCTGATCGCGCAGTTGAAAAGCGGAACCAAGGCGATGGCCATGCCGGTCGACAACTTGATGAGCAACTGGGCCTACATGGTGATGGCGTCGCTGGCGTGGACGCTGAAAGCCTGGGCCGCGCTGATGCTGCCCGAGACGGGCCGCTGGGCCGAAAAACATCGGGAAGAGAAACGGCAGCTCTTGCGGATGGAGTTTCCCACGTTCGTGCAGGCGTTCGTCCGGATGCCCGCGGCGATCATTCGCACGGCTCGGCGAATCGTCTATCGGTTGCTTTCGTGGAACCCGTGGCAACACGTTCTCTTCCGCCTTCTCGATCAACTGCGTTTTCCGCTTCGATGTTGAGCAATCCTCCCCATGAAGCCGGAGTCCGGACGCTCCGGTAAAGCCGCGGCGTACAACCCCGAAAGAACCCGAACCGTGAAACAACCAACAACCCGAATCTCCCCAGCCCAGCCACCATCGGCTTGGCCGGAGAAACCTCGCCCCGTTCCTGCTGCGTCGGCAAGAACTATTCAAGCCGGAACTTCACGCTTGTTTTAGGCCTAGTGCTTTGTCACGCTTAAAGATTCGGGTCCCCTTTGTAGGTCGGGCTGTGCCTGACGCGAGAAAAGCCCATTGCTGCTACCTCGTCAGGCACAGCCTGACCTACGGAGGAAAGTAGCTTCACCCGAATCTTTAATTATGACAAAGCACTAGGCCTCGTGCGTGGAGACTTTCGTCCCATCCCTGCCAGTCGACGTCTCCGAATCGTCCGAGTCCGGCTTGAGGTGGCGTCAGATCCAGTACTTCATCAGCACGTGGTCGACGGCACGTCGGGCGAGGACGTCTTTGGATGACGACGATTCGCCAAAACTCGTCCAGTCGAACTCCCGTAACCAGGCAAGCTGCTCCCAACGGGCCTCGCGCCGTGCGAACTCCTCCGCAAGCACCGCGTCCCGGGCCAACAGTCGTTGCCGCGAGAGGTTTTCCGTTACGATAGGATTCGCCGGAACTCCGACCGCCACGCTCTCTTCCAAAACGGCGGCCGGCGGATCGTCGACCGCGAGCCGCGATTCCAAACGGTCGGGCACTCGTGGTTTTTCCACGGCCGGTTTTCGCTCTCGGATCGCGCGGAGCGGCAACTCGGCCACCGGTGCCTTGGCCGGACGCTTTTGGCCATGCTCGGCCGGCTCCCGCGAGTGCTTGTCGCCCGGCGTGCGCACTCGGGCCTGCTTCTTGGCAAGCTCCGCAACCGGCTTAGCCCTGGCCTGCTCCGGCTTGGCTGCCTCCTCCGATTCCACCGGAGCAGCACTTTCCCCTTCCTCGGCGCCCGCCCGCCAATGGGCGGCCAGAATCGAGGCGTCCTGGTCGTTGACGATTCCATCGCCGTTGAAATCGCCGTCGGCCCACGTGGCTCCCGATGGCATCCGCCAATTGGCAGCTAGAATCGAGGCGTCTTGATCGTTGACCATTCCATCCCGGTTTGCATCACCCGGCAGCCGCGATTCCAAACGGTCGGGCACTCGTGGTTTTTCCACGGCCGGTTTTCGCTCTCG
>DAOVFI010000106.1 GCA_030673005.1 Planctomycetales bacterium | reverse complement strand
AGATAAACGCTACAAACATCTTTACGGTCCTGTGCCGTCGCGTCGGCTGGGGCGGAGCCTCGGCGTGGACCTGGTGCCGTTCAAGGTCTGCCCGTTCGACTGCATCTATTGCCAACTGGGTCGAACGACGATTCATACAATCCGGCGCGACGTCTATGTCCCGACAGATGAGATCCTTTCAGAACTGGCGGAAAAACTCGCATCAAAACCGGCTTGCGACTACATAACCCTTGCCGGCTCGGGCGAGCCGACGCTGCACAAGGACCTGGGGCGAATCGTCTCGGAAATAAAGAAAATGACCGACATCCCGCTGGCGCTGCTGACCAACGGGGCGCTGCTGGCCGAGCCGGAAGTGCGGTCGGCCATAATGCCGGTCGATCTTGTCGTGCCGTCGCTGGACGCCGGCGACGCCGAGACATTCGAGAAGATCAATCGCCCCTGCCCGGGCATTACTTTCCAGTCGCTCGTGGAGGGGATCAAGACCTTTCGTCGCGAATTTGCCGGCCAAATGCGTCTGGAAGTCTTTTTGATCGACGGGATCAACGACAGCGAATCGCATGTTCGCAAAATTAAGGCGATTACCGACAAGATTGGTCCCGACCGGATCGAGGTCAATACAGCCGTTCGTCCGCCGGCGGAAAAGTACGTCCGCGCGATCCCGGCTGAAAGGCTCGAAATTCTCTGCGAAATCCTCGGCCCCAACGCCTATACCATTATCAGGCAAGCCGAACGGGCCGAACAGGCCGGGGCGGTCAGCCGGACCGACATTATGGCGATGCTGTCTCGCCGACCCTGCACAATCGAAGACGTCGCCGACGGACTCCGCTGCCACCGCTAGGAAGCCGCCAAACTCATCGCCCAACTGGTCGAGGAAGGCAAAATCGTTATCGAACGCCGCGACGATAAGGATTACTACCAGGTCAAACTGTAGGCCGGGACTACTGTAGGCCGGGACGGAACGAAGTGCAGTCCCGGCAATTTGGAGAAGGTGGGACTCCGCTGCGCTCCGTCCCAGCCTACAACTGTTTGTGGCACAGGTTTATAACCTATGTCAGCCGCACAGGTTACAAACCTGTGCCACCACAAATTGATGATTGACAGATTACTACCAAGTCAAAGGAGATATTCAATCGTGATGAAGTTTGCCTCGAAAGTCGAACCGGACGCCGAGGCCTTCCTGGCCAATCTTCGACGCGAAGGAACGCCGCGGCGCGTTCACAACATAGAGTTCTGGATAGACGGCGAAGTCCAAGACGCCGTCTGCCGGCGGTTCGACCTGACGGCGGGGCTGAATGAAGACGATCCCTTCTTTGCAGAAAAGCGGCAGGTCGCCTTACAGCGGTTCGGCGGATACGACTACGTTTTCGTTCGCCTGGAACTGAAGATGCCCCTGTCTATAATCTCGGTTGCAGATACAGCCGAACTGGCGCGACAGGACGGGCGGGCATTCCAGGACGAACACCACGGACCGATCATGTCGTGGGAAGACTTCGAGAAATATCCCTGGCCGGACCCGAAGACTGTCTCAGACCGCTCGCTGGTGTGGTATGAGGAAAACCTTCCCGACGAGATGTGCCTGATCGGACACGCTCCAGGACACTTCGCCGAGTACCTCACCTGGCTGATGAGTTACGAGACGCTGTGCTTCGCCCTGTATGACAATCGCGACCTGGTAGCGGCAATTGCGGACAGACTGAAGGAGATTTTCCAGGGCGTGTTGGAGCGACTGGTTCAGTTCGACTGCATCAAGGCCATTCTGGCCAGCGACGACATGGGTTTTAAGACCGGTACGCTTATCTCGCCGGTCGATCTGCGGGAGTTTGTCCTTCCCGGACACAAGGCCCTGGCCGAGATGACCCACGCCGCCGGTCGGCCTTACCTGCTGCACTCATGCGGTAATCTCCGTGAAATTATGCCCGACCTGCTGGACGACGTGAAAATCGACGCCAGGCACAGTTTCGAAGACGTCATTGAGCCTGTAACCGACGCCAAGACCGCCTATGGAGATCGCATTGCAGTACTGGGCGGGATTGACGTGGACTTTCTCTGCCGGGCGAACGAGCAGGCGATCCGACAGCGCGTCCGCGATACGCTCGACATCTGCATGACCGGCGGCGGATACTGCCTCGGCACGGGTAACTCCGTCGCCAACTACATTCCTTTGGACAATTACCTGACAATGCTCGACGAGGGGCGCCGCTACGCCGGATGAGAAGCCCGTAAGGCTGCACGCGCGATTTGTGGTCGGAGGATTTACCGTTCAGGTCAGTTTTCCGATAACCGGAAGTTCGCCTGTAAGCGGGGAGACGTAGGTTCTGAATTCTTCGGTGATGCCGTTTCCGGCTTCGTTGATGTACTCGGCGGGGAGCGGCTTGGTTTTTCGCGCGACGTCCTTGAGTTCGGCGCGGAAGCACTCGACGGCGTAATCGTCGCCTTTTCCGGTTCGCCTGAACGCCACCGAACCGCTCGGATCGCCCGCGGCGGCGAATTCGACTGCCCGCCGCCCCGCCAGGCGCGCCTCTGCACGGTCCACCGGTGAGACAACGCCCGGAAAAGAACGCTGCAAATACCCGAACGTATCGGCCCGGACGCGGATTTTCCTCCCGCCGAGCCTTTTCGATATTTCGCTCTTTGCGAAATTGGCGATACAGTCGCCCAGCATACCGCTGCCGGAAAGTTGCAGGTTCCCATGCCCGTCGCGCTCGACCTCGGCCCCGTGCGCCATTCGTAACAGTTGCTCGCTCCAACCGACGCCGTTTTCGTCCACGATGCCTTCCGAGACGGTTACCAGGCACCGCCCGAGCCGGCTATAGATTTCGGCTATGTCATCGACGAATTGATCCTCGGAGACAGGCGCTTCGGGCACGTAGATCAGGTTCGGCGCGTCGTTCTCGTCGCGCCGCGCCAGCATCCCGGCGGCGGTCAACCATCCGGCATTCCTGCCCATAATCACGTCGATCTTGATACCGGGCAGTGAGGCGTTGTCCAGCCCGTCGCCCAGGACGGCGGACGCCACGAACCGGGCGGCCGAACCGTACCCCGGGCAGTGGTCCGTAACACGCAGGTCATTGTCGATCGTCTTGGGGATATGGAAGACCTTAAGATCGTGACCGGCTTCGTCGGCCATTTCCTTGACGATACAGGCCGTGTCGGCCGAATCGTTTCCGCCGATGTAAAAGAAGTACCGCACGTCGTTGGCTGCGAAGGCTGCGAAAATCCTCCGGCAGTATTCCTCGTCGGGCTTGTCGCGGGTCGATCCCAAGGCAGAAGCCGGCGTATCGGCGATCCGCTCCAGCAGATCGGAATCCAGGCCGTTCAGCTCCATGAAGTCGTTTTCGATGATCCCCCGCACGCCGTAGCGTGCGCCGAAGAGCCGGTCGATTTCGCCGAATTTCGCAACGGTCTCGATGACCCCGACCAGCGACTGGTTAATAACGACGGTCGGTCCGCCCGACTGACCGACGACTGCATTTGCTTTCCTGGCACTACCCATTAACTATCCTTCTCCATCGCCGGCTTCAGCCCGAACGCTCAAATAAAAAATCGAATCGCGTCGCGGGGTCGGCAGGCAGGTATTTTAAAGCATTTCGCGCTCGATAAACGCCGTGTTGTATCTGCCTTCCCGGAATGCCTGATGGTTCAGAATATCCCGGCACAGGGAGGCCGTTGTCCTGGTCGGATAAATAAATAACTCGTCCAGCGCTCTTCGCATCGTGGAGATAGCCTCGTTCCGCCCGCCGGCGTGGACGATCAGTTTGCCGATCAGACTGTCGTAACAGGTGGGAATTTCGTAGCCCTGATGGACGTGGCTGTCCCACCGGACCCCGAATCCGCCGGGCGAAACGAACGACTCAATCCGCCCCGGCGACGGTCTGAAACCTTCGGCGGGGTCCTCGGCGTTGATGCGACATTCTATCGAATGGCCGGACGAGACAATATCACGCTGGCTGACGCCGAGCGGTTCGCCAGCGGCAAGTTTCAGCTGCCATTTCAGAAGGTCGTGTCCCGTTACCATTTCGGTAATCGGATGCTCGACCTGGATGCGCGTGTTGACTTCGAGAAAGTAGAATTCGTGGCTTTCCTCGTCGAGCATGAACTCGACTGTCCCGGCGTTATGGTATCCGACATGCTTGCCTATACGGACCGCTGAGCGGCATATCTCCTCGCGCAGGTCGCGATCGAGGTTACACGCGGGTGTTTCCTCTATGACCTTCTGCGTCCGCCGCTGGAGTGAGCACTCGCGTTCGAAGAGGTGCACGACGTTGCCCTGTAAGTCGCCGAGGATCTGAACCTCGATGTGGCGGAAGTTCTCGATGCACTTTTCCATATAAAGCCGACCGTCCTTGAAAGCGGCCTCGGCTTCGCTCTGTGCCTGACGGTAAAGCGACCTTAAAGTGGCCTCGTTGTGGGCGAATCGAATCCCGCGCCCCCCGCCGCCGGCAGCTGCCTTCAATACAACCGGATAACCTATCCGTTCGGCGACGGCGACGGCGTCATCGACCGTCTCGACGGCGCCGTCGCTGTCCGGGGCCGTCGGAACATCGACCGACCTCGCAAGTCTCTTGGCGCGAATCTTGTCGCCCAGCGTCTCCATCACCTCAACCGACGGACCGATGAACTCTATCTTGCAACTCCGGCAGACCTCCGCGAAATGCGCGTTCTCGGCGAGAAAACCGTATCCGGGATGGATCGCCTGCACGTCGGTCATTTCCGCAGCCGCTATGATGCGGGGAATGTTCAGGTAACTATCGACCGACGGAGCCGGTCCGATGCAGATGCGATCGTCGGCCAGGTGCAGGTAAGCGGCGTCGCGATCGGCCTCGCTGAAAACAACCACCGTCTCGATGCCGAGTTCCTTGCACGCACGGATTATCCGCAGCGCAATCTCGCCACGATTGGCTATCAAAATTCGTGAAAACATTCCCGCTGACTCCTCAACAACCGGACGTGCGTTCAGGAAGGTTTAACCTTGAAGAGCACCTGGCCATACTCCACAGGCTGGGCGTTCTTGACGCAGACCTCAACTATCGTGCCGGCGCACTCAGCCTTGATTTCGTTCATTACTTTCATCGCTTCGAGAATACAAACAACCGTATCCTCGACGACGGCCGACCCGATTGTTACGTAAGGGTCGGAATCAGAGCTTTCAGCGCTGTAATAAGTGCCGACCATGGGACTCTTTATCTCGATCAAATCCTCATCCACCGCCACGACAGGCTCGGCGAGGACTTGCTTTGCCGCGATGGCCCGGCTGATTTCGCCCAAATCATGCGCCGGCGCAGGGGCCTCGACGCCACGCTTCAACCTGACCTTGCTGTCGCCGTCGGTAATATCCAGTTCGGCGAGGTCGTTATCGACCATCAGACGAACCAGTTCTCTGATTTCATCGATATCCATGACCGTCCCTTGTCTTTCCGCCACAGCACCCGTGGCTTGACCGCCTGCCTGCCGGCAGGTCTCGGCCATGTTACTCTTTAATACTGCACGGGCGAGACCTGCCTACCGGCAGGCAGGCGCCCGTGCCACGTCCTATCGCAGCACCATATCTTCAATTCGTCGGCTCAGTGTGCTGAGTTTTTCCGCGCCGTCGCCGGTAACGGCTACGTCGTCCTCGATCCGGACGCCACCGACGCCGGGTAAGTATATTCCCGGCTCGACAGTTACGACCATACCGGCCCGGAGCCGCTGCTTTACAGCCCGTCCAAGGCTCGGCCCTTCGTGGACTTCCAGACCCAGGCCGTGACCTAACCCGTGTGCGAAGGCTTCGCCGTAGCCGGCGTCGGAAATTACCGCCCGCGCCGCCGCATCGACCGACCCGCACGTCGCGCCGGGTCGAACAGCCTTTATACCCGCAGCCTGACCGAGCCGCACAATCTCATAAATCCGAGCGAATTTCGGCGGGATTGTACCGACAAACACCACCCGCGTCAAGTCGGAGCAATATCCATCGACCACCGCACCGAAGTCAATCAACACGGCGTCGCCGCGCCGTATCTTCGTACCGCCCGGTCGATAGTGCGGAAGGGCCGAATGCGCACCGGCTGCAACTATCGTCTCGAACGACGCCGCCGAAGCCCCGGCCAGACGCATCTGGTATTCCAACTCCGCCGCTATCCGCCGCTCGGAGCGTCCGATGAAATTCCGCGCCCCGCCGGCAACCAACGCCCGAAAGGCCTTCTCGGCCGTCCGAACCGCCCGGCGAATTGCGGCCAACTCACCGGCGTCTTTGACCTGACGGAGCGATTCGACCTCACCGCTGAGCGGTTTGATCCTGACACCGCCCAAGGCCTTCTCAAGCCTTGCCCGCAGCGCTACGGTCATCGAATCGCCTTCTATGCCAAGAAACCGAACTTTCCTGCCGGCAAGCGCATCCCTGACGGTATCGACCATCCTTCCGGCCCGGACGATAGCCTTAACGTGCGGGCACTCGATCCTCGCCTGCTCGGCGAAACGCCCGTCGGTCAGTAGTCTCACCCACCGCCGCCCCACCAGCAGGAAACTGTCCTCGCCGGTGAATCCGCTACAGTAGCGAACATTATGAGGGCTTGTCAGCAGCATCGCCCCGACCCGCCCGCGCTTCATCAGTCGCCGCACCGCCGAAAGACGGCGAGTATAAATCTTTCGATTAATCATCTATAATAACCTATCCGCTCCGCCCACGAACGGCAACGGAAATGTCTAATGACCAATGTCCAATGTCTATATAATGTCTAATGACCAAATGCGATAGCAGTGAGGTGGCACGGTCCAGCCGGAGCGAAGCGCCTGCCTGCCGGTAGGCAGGAAGGCTTGGCCGTGGCGATGCCGGAACACGGCCAAGCAAGGTCAAGGCCATACGACCTTGACCTTGCTTGACCGTGCCACCCCATATTTGGGGATGTAACAAACTACTTTTATGACCGACAAAACGACAAATAACGGATTCGCAGATATGGATGACGCCCTTCGGGAAAGGCTCGACGCCTGCCGGGAGATACTGCGTAACCTGGGCAAAGTCGCGGTGGCCTTTTCCGGCGGGGTGGACAGTTCGGTCCTGCTGGCGATTGCCGCCGAGACGATCGGTCGCGATAAAGTCCTGGCGGCGACGGCAGTCGCTCCGGTCTTTTCCCGCCGGCAGCAGAAATCCGCCTGCCGGATCGCACGCCCGATCGGCGTCAGGCTGGTGGAGTTTGAAACGCGCCAACTGGACGACGCCGACTTTACCGCCAACCCGCCGGACCGGTGTTACCGCTGCAAACAAATGATGCTGGGGCAATTGAAACGAATAGCCGGCGAGAACGGTTTTTCGACTGTCATTACCGGCACGAACGCCGACGATGAGGGTCAATACCGTCCGGGCCGACGGGCAGAGCGCGAGTTGGGCGTCCGCTGTCCGCTCGCTGAAGCCGGTCTGACCAAGGTTGATATCCGCGCCATCGCCGCCGCCCTGAACCTGCCGAACTGTCGCGAACCCTCGGACGCCTGCCTGGCGACGCGAATCCCCTATGGCCGGGAGATCACCGTCGAAAAACTCGCGCGTATCGAAAAGGCGGAGGAAGCCCTGCACGCACTGGGGTTTGCTCAATGCCGGCTGCGAGACCACGACCCGATCGCTCGTATCGAGGTCCCGACCGATCTTATCGAAAAGGCCGTCGCAATGTCCGGCAGCATCGTCGAGGCCGTCAAAACGTTGGGGTACATCTACGTAACGCTGGACCTGGAGGGCTTCCGCAGCGGCTCAATGGACGAAGGATTTTAGTAGTCGGTAGCCGGTAGTCAGTAGCCGGTAGTCGCACGATTTGCCATTCGGCGCTGTTCGCATAGTCAATCCTGTTTGCTTGTTGTATATTCGTGTAATTCGCCCGGGCGGGCGTATGGGCGTGGACTCTTCTTCTATGGCTATTTC
>DAOVFI010000460.1 GCA_030673005.1 Planctomycetales bacterium | reverse complement strand
CACGCCGCACGCGTCGGGTTCGTGCGGGGCGGAGGTCCACCGCATGGGCGAGTTCTGCCTGCGTGAACTGCTGAACTGGACCGAAGGCAGGCCGCTGGAAAATGAAATCCGAATGGACGACCTGACAGAAAAGGCCTGACGCCAAATCGGTTGCGTCGTAGCACGGGCGTCTGCCTGCCGGTAGGCAATGTCCCGCCCGTGCTACAATGACTCACGGGCTAATGAAAAGGGGCCGGGAGCCTTTTTGTGTTATCCGGCGAGTTTCTGTACCATAGGCACAATCATACTCTGCCACATTGACGGGAACACATTGTTCATTGAAAGGAAATCCTAATGAAAGCACGTTCTTTGCTTGTCCTGACACCTTTCATTATCTTCCTGTTACATGCACCTGCTTCTGAGAAGACTACACGGAAGATACAACTGGGAAAACCAATCGATCTCCACCATGCCGGACTCAGGATTTCCCTGCCCGCTCGTCAGCATCTTGTCGTTCCGGACAGAGGTATGCTGCTCCGCGGAAAGTTTGGCGCCGGCGACAACAAGTTATCCGAGACGACCGTCCAGGCAATTCCCGCTCATATAATCGGGCGATCGGTTCCGACGGAAGCCATTGCGGAAAGGATGGCGGCGATATTTCAGAAAAATGCGGGGTTCGAGAAGTCGATCCCGGTTTTTTCCGGGCCTGTCCGGATCACCGCTAAGCAGGGCTGGCGGATCGCTCGCAGGTTTTCGTCCAAGGATCGGGTGCAAATCGTCGTCATTACCATCTGGCCGAGCAAAATTACCAAGCAGAAAGCGACTCTGTACTACGTCATTGGAACTATTCTGAAAGGCCCGGACACAAACAAGGCCTTGTCAATGCACGAGGCGATTTGCAAGTCCGTCAAACACATCCCGTTTCGTTCACCATCCAGGATGAATCTTCCGTTGCTACTGGGACCGGTCGAATTGAAAAGCGAACTGTTTGCCATCGGCGTCCCGCGGGGTTGGTTTCTCCGCAGCCTCGGGCGCCAACCGGGTTCAAGCATCGTCATCAGCACCGCGGCGCTGGATTATCTCCGCAACATATTAGTTCCTAACATGAACGTCACGGTAGTGTCCACCAGCCTGAACCTGAAGAAGGTAAACATATGGAGCAACAAGAAGGAATGCGACGAATACATAGCGGATCTCAGGAAAGATTGGGCTAAGAATTCGAATCGGGTGTACGTATCTCACCGCATGGCGAAGATAGGGGATATAAATGGAATAGAGATTGCTTCCCGCACAATCATCGCCGGCCATAAGGCCGTACAGGTACAGCGTCAAGTGTTCCACGAAGGAAGCGTCTATACTATTACCGTTACATGGGACGGTAAGAACCTTAAACGCGCCGTCGCTGCGATAAACAGGTTCGCTGGCAGCGTCAGGTTTTTAAAACGCCCCCAACCGACCACCGGAGCCGTAACAAAACCTTCAACCAAATCTTAGCAACAGATGCGGATTGGGACTCTTTGCGGAATTGCAGTCCGGTAATAGGAATTGCTTGATTATGAACAAGTCGCTTTTTATGGATGCGGTTGTCCGGAAGAACGATTCCGGGCGGGTGGTGTTTGGGACCGGGACGTCTATTGCATGTCAGGAATTGATGGAGCAGGTAGGCGTCTGGTTTCCTGATGCGCACCTGGAGGCCGAGAAGATGGCCTTGCTGGCGGCGGCGGGGCATACGGTGCTGGGCTTCGACGTGGTAATGCCGCTGTTTTCGGTCTGTCACGAGGCCGCGGCGATGGGATGCAACGTTAACTGGGGCGGCCCCGAAGCAATGCCCGAAAGCGGCAAACCCATCTACTCCGACCCGGACGACATAAAGATTCCCGACGACTTGCTCGACAGCCCCGGCTGTAAGGTTCCGCTCGAAGCGATCACCCTGCTGAAAATGCGGCTCGGCGAAGACACAGCCGTCTGCGGGAAAGTCTTCGGTTCGTGGACGCTGGCGTATCACCTTTTCGGCGTCGAAAATTTCCTCATCGGCACGATTGACAACCCCGACGGGACCCGCCGCCTCCTGGAAAAATTGATGCCGGTAACGTTGCGATTCGCCCGCGCGCAGATCGACGCCGGGGCCGACTGCCTGCTGCTGGCCGACCACGCCACGCGCGACCTGTGCAGCCCGGATGCGTATCGGGATTTCCTGGCGGAGATGCACGCCGAACTCGCCCGGCGGATTGAAGTCCCGCTCATCCTGCACATCTGCGGC
>DAOVFI010000515.1 GCA_030673005.1 Planctomycetales bacterium | reverse complement strand
AACCAGGACAGGGACGAGATGATGGCCGTGCGTGAACGCGAAATCATGGATGCCATCGCGCGTGCGGACAGAATCGAGGAAGAGACGGGCAAGAAGGTGCCGTGGCAGATATTCGCGGGCCTGAAGCCCCCGAAACCCGACGCCGGACGACCGGGCGGCGATACCCCGGCCGCACCCGCGGACGAAAAAGAGGAGAAGGAGTGACGTGGTCACTTTAGATATAAGGGCCTGTATGGAACAGGCAAAGCAGAGTAACCAGACAAGAGTAACCCAATATGGCAGGCCCATGCAATGGGAGGATTGATGCCCCATATCGAACAACTGCGCAACGCTTTTCTTGCAGACATGACGAGCCGCATCTGGGTCATGGAGCCAAGGGCTCTTGAGGAATACTTCAGGAGACTTTACGCGCCGCTCGATGTCGGGACTGTGAACATGGAACAAATAATCGCCGCGAAGAAAGAAGGGGTAACCCGCGAGTCCAAGCTGGTTATAGATGGTGGCACGGCGATAATTTCAATTACCGGATTTCTGATGAAAGAAGTCCCGTGCATATTCAGAATCTTCGGCATCGATGCTACTTCTTACGCCGATATCCGCATGGATATTGCGGATGCGCTTGAAAGCGAGGCTGTGGAACGCATCGTCTTGAAAATAGACTCGCCGGGCGGTGAGGTTGCGGGCGTTCAGGAAGCTGCGGATGCTATTTTTAGCGCAAGAACCCAAAAGCCGATAAACACGTTTATAGAAGACCTCGGAGCCTCCGGCGCTTACTGGCTGGCTTCGCAGGGGCAGTCAATTACTGCCAACGAAAATGCAATAGTCGGTTCTATCGGAGTTTACGGGGTTTACCACGACAGCTCTGAAATGGCCGGCAAGCTCGGCATCAAGGTGCATGTTATCCGCAGCGGCGAGCATAAGGGTATGGGTGTCGCGGGCGCGGAAATTACTGACAGTCAGGTTCAGGCGGTGCAGAAGATTATAGATGACATAGCCGTAAACTTCGCGAGTGCGATTGCACGCGGACGCGGCATGGAGAGAGCGGAAGTAAAGGAACTCGCCACGGGGCAAGCCTGGCTCGCAGGCAAGGCGAAGAAGAACGGGCTGATAGACCAGGTGGCAATGCTGAAGGATGCGCTGTCCGGATGGGCAGTCTCGGAAATAAAGTCATTGGAAGGAGGAAATGTAGTGGTTGAGAAGGACCAGGAGAAGGAAGTCAAGGTCGAAGTCGTGGACGAGACCGCGCTGAAGGCGGAGGTTGCCGAGGGCGTGCGGTCCGAGGATGCGAAACGGCTCGCAGGCCTGAAGGCGGAGTTTGCGGAAGAGCCGGATTTCATACTCGAGCAGTACTCGAAAGGTGCGACGGTGGAGGCCGCGAAGGCGGCTTACAGCGATGTTCTCAAGACCCGCCTGGAGGAGACCGAAAAGGAGAAGGCGGAGCTTGAGAAGAAGCTCGCTGGTAAGACAGCCGAGGAAGGCGCCGAGGGAGTCGATTCCCAGGAATCGGTTGCGGAGGGTGGCGAGACCGACTTCGTAAAGGCGGCCATCGCGCTTGCGGAGGAGAAAGGAATCACAAAGACTGCCGCAATGCAGAAGCTGGCGGCGGAGAACCCTGAGATGTTCGACACATGGAAGGCGGGCCAGAAGCGAGTCCCGAAAAAATAGACGCAATACAACCGGGTGGCGCAGCCACTTTTGTAAGTGTCGCCATGCGACCCGGCAGGTGAAGTCAGTTTTTGGAAAATTCTGGAGGTATACGAGATGTCGATTGAAGTACAGGGGAATGTGGCAACCTACGTGGCCGGCGAGGCACTCGTAGGTTTTCGCCGGGTGAAGCTCAACAGTAGCCGCGCGGTAGTTTACTCTGATGCCGGCGAGGAGTGGATCGGCGTTACCGTCGAGGCTGCGGCCATCACAAACAACATCGGCGTCCGGCTGAAAAACGGGCCCGGCA
>DAOVFI010000235.1 GCA_030673005.1 Planctomycetales bacterium | reverse complement strand
AGTTGCAGCGAGATATGCAGGCTGTGCGGACTGATGTCATAAAACCTTATTGCCGCGTGGATTATCTGGTTCAACAGCCAGGGGTCGTCGGTGGCGGGTTTGGAAATGTTCGCCTCTACCGAAAGCGATCCGATCGCCAGTTCGAAGAATCCTCGCCGGCGACTTGCGGAAGTCTTGACGCGGTGATTGTCGATATGCCCGCCGAGTTTCCAGGTAAGTATGTCCAGTGCGAAGTCTCGGAAGAAGAGAAACCCGTCGTACTGTTCGTCGCGGCGGCGCCGGCCGGTCGGGTCGCTTATGACGCCGTGTCCGATGTTTGAGAATTCAAGTTCGGCCCCCAGCGGGATCCCGCCGTGACGCATGTGATTGCGGATATATCCTATCTCCTGCTGAACGCGCGCGGGTTCGAAAATAACATCGGCTGCACGAATCGCCCAGCGAACGTAGTCGATAAGCCCGTCCGATTCGAATGACAACTCGCTCAACGCATCGCCTACCAGCAGGTGCATCAGTTCCGGCTGGGCGTTGAGCAGACGCAGGGCCGCCAGCGCCGAGACGGTCCGTTCGTAAAATTTTTCCGATACCTCCATGCGATCCAGATCGTAACGAAACTCCTCCCGGATACGTTCCTCGACCTGGTTGAATACAACCTGTCGAACCAGCATTTCAAGATAGTTCGGCACGAGTTTGCGGGTTTCGTCGTCGTCGGGAATCTCGCCGAACTCGCGCAGCGGTTCGTTGGCGATGGCGCGGCGAATGGCATAGTTGCTGATGCCGCCGCCGTCGAAATGGTGGCGGATAAGGTCGCGAATCGTCAGCGCGTGCAGTTCGTGAAGCGCCCGGCGGGTGAGCTGCTCGCGGGTCTTCAGACGCTGATCCTCGTCTTCGGCCAGCACCTGTTCGATCTTGCCGCGCAGAAGGACCTCCTGCTTGAGGCGATCGCGGAATTCCCATCCGAACGAGTGCGACATTTGAGTAAGGTTCCCTGCGAACGCCACGGCGGGAACCTTGCCCTCTGCTGTGAGGACCTTCACGCGAATCTGCCTGTAGTTCCGCCCCTCGTAACGGCGCAGTGCGGCAAGACATTCGGCGGGGATCGGACCGACAAGGTACCCGTGAATCCGCCCGTGCGGGTCCGGCACGGCGTAAAGATAGGTCCGGTCGGGCGATATTTTTTTATAGGCCGCCAGAACGGCCGGACGTGCGAGGAAACAGTCCTTTCCGTCTGCCCGGTCCGGATCGGTAACCAACCGGCGTCCCAGCACCGCCCGGAAGACCGTCGGGGCCATCAGTGTACCATACATAAAAAGGTTGAACGGTTTGGCGGCAGTGGTCCCTGCGCCCCGCCCGTTTGAATTCAGTTCGCCCATAGCCCGCGCATTATAACGTCGAAAAACGTATCCGTGTAGTCGTAGGTCGGGACGGAGCGACTCTGCTTTGCGTAGCGCTTCGCAGAGCAAAGAGCGAAGTCCCGGCGCCCTTCGGAGTATTTATTGCATTTTGCCTGAAAACAGGTAACCTGCTCAATCTGTACATGTTGTTTGATTCGCACAGATTTATGAAATCGTTCGTAAATTGAAACAATTCAGACGAGAGAAAATATGGCTAAATCGTACGACGAATCATTGAAGCGCACCCACGACTGCGGGCGGCTGCGCGCCGCCGACGTTGGCGCGCGAGTCTGTCTTTGCGGATGGGTCCGCAGTTACCGCGACCACGGTGGAATCATTTTCATCGACCTGCGCGACAGGGAAGGCATAACGCAGATCGTCTTCGATCCGTCCGAAGACGCAGATCGGCATGAACTGGCAGGGCAGTTGCGAAACGAATGGGTAATATCGATATCCGGCACGGTCAGGCCCCGGGGCGAAGACAGGATCAATCCGAAACTCCCGACCGGCGAGATAGAGGTCATTGTCGATGACCTGGTGATACTGAACAAGTCCCAGACCGTTCCCTTCGAGCCGGACGCGACCGAGAACGTCTCCGAAGAGATGCGCCTGCGATATCGTTACGTCGATCTGCGTCGCTCTGAAATGACGCATAATCTCCGCCTGCGGCATCGAATCTGCCGGGCTATGCGCTCCGTGCTGGACGAGCGCGACTTCGTCGAGGTCGAGACGCCTTTCCTTACCAAGTCCACCCCCGAGGGCGCGCGAGACTTCCTGGTGCCTTCGCGTCTTCAGCAGGCGTGCTTTTACGCCCTGCCGCAAAGCCCGCAACTGTTCAAGCAGATACTCATGGTCTCCGGGTTGGACAAGTACTACCAGATCGTCCGCTGTTTCCGCGACGAGGACCTCCGCGCCGACCGCCAGCCGGAGTTCACGCAACTGGACGTGGAGATGTCGTTCGTTACCGAAGCGGACGTGATGGACCTTACAAACGCGATCCTTGGAGAGATATGCGGCGTCTGCGAAAAACCCTTCCCCGGCGATGTGCCGGTACTGACTTACGCCGAGGCGATGGACAGATACGGCTGCGACAGGCCCGACATGCGGTTTGAATTGTTCCTCAGGGACGTTTCGGAAATCGTTGCCGGTTGCCCGTTTAAGGTATTCACCGGCGCGATATCCGCCGGCGGGATCGTCAAGGGTCT
This sequence comes from Planctomycetales bacterium, assembly GCA_030673005.1. Taxonomy (GTDB): domain Bacteria; phylum Planctomycetota; class Phycisphaerae; order SM23-33; family SM23-33; genus DAOVFI01. The sequence goes on along the minus strand of DAOVFI010000235.1, from coordinate 1,951 downwards.
GTGCGTTCCGGGCGGGGCGAAATTCACGCGAAAGGAAATCGACGCCTTCGCCTCCTTTGTCGGTGAATACGGCGCCAAAGGTCTGGCATGGTGCAAAGTCGAAAGCGGCGAGTTCGCCGGCGGAGTCGCAAAGTTTCTGGACACGCCGATCCGGGAAAAACTGCTTAAAACCTTCAGCGCCGGCGACGGGGATATACTCTTCTTCCTCGCCGATTCGACCGACACGGTTAACAAGTCCCTGGCGGCCCTGCGATGCCGGCTGGGAGAGGAATTGAAACTCTTCGGCCCCGACGACTTCGCCTGGTGCTGGGTGACGGACTTTCCGCTGGCCGAGTGGAACGAAGACCAGCAGCGATGGGACAGCCTGCATCATCCGTTCACCGCCCCTAAGCCCGAGGACGTCGAAAAACTTACCTCCGATCCCGGCTCGGCGAAAAGCCGGGCATACGACGTCGTCCTCAACGGCGTCGAACTGGGCGGCGGGAGCATCCGTATCCATTCGCCCCAAATCCAGAAGCAGATCTTCAGCCTGCTGGCGATATCGGAAGAAGATGCGCAGGGGCGATTCGGTTTTCTTCTCGATGCGCTTCGCTTCGGCGCACCGCCGCACGGCGGAATCGCCCTGGGCCTTGACCGCGTCGTGATGATGATGGTCGGCGCCACGTCGCTGCGGGACGTAATCGCTTTCCCCAAGACCCAGCGTGGTTTTTGTCCGCTGACCGGCGCCCCGGCCGAGGTCGAGGACAAACAACTGGCCGAACTGGACCTGAAAATCATCGCCCCACCGCAGAAATAACACGTAGGGTGCGGAAGGTTTTGTTTCCTGCCTGTCTGCCTGCCTGCCGGTAGGCAAGCCGATAGGCAGGCACACCACGATTAACCAATGAGCGTTTCGGTGCCTGCCTGTCGGCAGACAGGTGCAGGGAAAAGAACCTGCCGCACCCTACAAATTCTCAGATATTCCAGGCCTGACGACCGTATATTGCACAATCGAATACTTTGACGTAATATCCAGGTGTAATGACATTCGGCACACTAAAAAATTCTCCCTTGTTTGTATTCGTTTTGGGTTTCCTGACTTTGGCGCTGACGGGTTGTCCGATCACTCAGCCGCAGGACATGCCGGCCGATGAGTTCAAGGTTACCGAACCGGTTACCAAGGCCCGGTTCTACCTGTACGTGCCCAGTGAATACGACCCGGCCCGCAAGTGGCCCCTTGTCGTTACATTCCACGGCACGCCCGGCTACGACAAGGCCCGTTCACAGACCAAACAATGGAAAGCGCTGGCGGAAGACCACGGCTTCATCGTCCTGGCGCCGGAACTGACCAGTGTGGAGGGGGTCCTGCCGGTTGCCCGGTCCATTCGGCGAAAGCAACTGGTAAAAGACGAGAAAAACGTCCTGGCGGCGATGAGGGAGACAAAGAGACGTTACAATATCGATGAGCGGGCGGTAATGATTACCGGCTTCTCTGCCGGGGGGTTCCCGCTGTACTACATCGCCCTGCGGAACCCGGAGAAATTCAACGTGCTTGTCTCACGAATGTGCAACACGGATTGCGTAATACTCAAGGAACTGCCGGTTACCGACAAGGCGCGTCAAATGCCCATGTTGATCTTCTATTCCAAGACCGGAATCAACCCGATTTACAGCGGTCTTAATCCGGTTGCCCGGGATTCCTGGGCGGCGTATCGATACCTTCGGGAGCACGGATGTTCCAATGCGAAAATCAAGGCCGTGGAAGGCGGACATTATCGGCGCGTCGAAAGAGCCTACCGATTCTGGCGAAGTTATTGGCCTCAATAATTCGTAACACATAGTCTTATGGGCGCTACCTGCCGGCAGGCAGGTAGCGCTCATTATTTTGGATGTTACAGACTTGTTACAGGTGCATGGAGAAATCCAGCACATTCGGTTCGGCCAGGGCGGCATAGTCGTCATATGTCATCTC
>DAOVFI010000442.1 GCA_030673005.1 Planctomycetales bacterium | reverse complement strand
CGCGATAATCACGATTATTTTCTGTCTGGTTCCGCTTGCCGGATGTGAGCCGCTTATCCGTTTCCCAGCCAATTTCGTCGAGGTGGACGCCGTCGATCGAGGTATTTACGACCTCCGGGCAGTCTCGGCCGATGGCGTCGTGATTGCCCTTCGGAAGATCGAAAATCCACGCAACGGTACGCTGGATTTCTGGTGCGAAGCGGTCGAGAACGAACTTGTCGGGCAGGGATATTCGGTCGTTGAAACCAAACAGGCCGAGGCAGAGTCAGGACTCGCCGGGCAGGTCATTACATTTAAAAACCTGCAACAAGGTCAGGATTACACTTACGTCCTGGCCATCTTCCTGAAGGACAGGCATATCCTCCTCGCCGAAGCCGGCGGCAGGACGGCGAATGTAAAGAAACGGATGGCGGAGATTAACAAATCGCTGCTGACTGTCAAATGACGAATTAGCACGGTCGATGGGTAGCTACCCGCCGGCGCGTCAATCCGATTCCACCTGCAAGCAGCATTACCAGGCAGAGCGGTTCGGGGATCGGCTGAGTGCTTTGGCCCCAATCGTTCAGGACAATATCAAGGTCGGCCTGTCCGACCGACCCGTCGCCGGAGGGATCGGGCGTCGAACCGGGCGTTACACTGTCGCCCCATTCGGCCAGTACGATGTCCAGGTCGTCGGCGCCGACGAATCCGTCTTCGTCCAGGTCGCCCCACAGGTGCTCAAGTGTTATCAGCAGCGTCCAGGGGTCGGAGTTCGGGGCGGTGAACCCGACCCAACCGCCGCCGGTGACCGTCCCGCCCGAAAGAATCTCACCGGTTCGCGTATTGTGCCACTCGCAGCCCAGCTCACCCCCGGTATCGGAGAGGTTCACCGTTACATTGCCGTCCGAGGTAGTGGAGCAATAGACTACGTAGTATCTTCCGGGCTGCGCCAGGCAATACTCGCCGTTCGGAGAGTCGATAAGGTCCTGGTGCGGCGCCATCTGCGCAAGCGGAATACACTCTGCTACATCCACCAGATATTCGTTCCTGACTATGGCGTCCAGCAGCAGCGGTCCTTCGTACATATGAAACCTGCTCCCGGCTGCGCCTTTGCAGAAGTACGTCCAGACGCTGTCTGTGGCGGGGTCAAGGGCGCTGCTTCCCGGATTCTTGGAAAAGAACAGGGGTCTGGGGTCGCCGGCGATGTCAGAATAGACGCCGTCGAAGTGTTCGGGATCCTGCATCATACACATCGCATCCATCCGGCAGTCGGTGAAGTACTGAACGTACTGAGCGCGAGTAGCATTAATCACGTTGTTCGCCACTACCAGGTCCGGGTCGTAGTCCTTGATGTAGTCGCGCCAGTACGTAGGCCACTCTTCCCACGGGCCTTGATGCGAACTCGAACTGCCTTCGCCGGAATAGGAATATTCATTTCCCAATATGAAGATGATGCGATGGGCGTAAGGAGCCGTGGTTTCCAATATCTTGTCCATGTATTTCTTCTGGAGATTGAATACGGCGGGGCGATCCTCGAGCGCGGGCAGCGAGTCATAGAATCCCGGTATGTTTGTCGGCATATCGGTCGAGGTGTAGTTGATGTTGTTGTCGGGATTCCACGGGCTTGCGCCCCACCTGTTCGGATTGCCGGGATACTCGATCTGGCATTCGTCCCAGACCTGGAGCAGCGTGAAGATTCCCTTGGAAGTGGCGTCGTTCAGGACATTGTCGAACCGCTGCCAGAACGCGTCGTTGAACGTGTCCAGGTCGAATTTTCCGCTCCCGTTCTTCTCCCACGCGGGCAGGTCGTTGCCGTAACCGGCGGGCCAGCATACGAGCGTCCTTATGGAATTCCCCTTATGCGCTACGAGTTGGTCGTGCCAATATTCATAGTCTATGCTTGTTTTGGAATACGGCTCCCAAGGCCCCGCGCCGTTCAGAAAGATCTCTTTACCACCATACTCAAAATAGCGACTGTTACTGTCGGAGATCTTTATACGCGCACCGGCCTGACCCCACGCACAGGCGCACACGCAGAATACAGACGCAATTAAAACAACCGCCGGGATTCTTTTCCTTTTCATGGTTTACCTCCTGTGTCTGTTGGATTATCCGTCAATATTCTATCAAGTAACAGAGATATTGCAAAGATTACCGCCGTTGGTTCGAGCCGGTTGCGTTGTCGCCTGGACGTGGCATGGGCGCCTGCCTACCGGCAGGTAGGTCTCGCCCATGCTGTTTATCTTATGCAGATTTTCGTCCTGGCGCCTGATAACGGGCGAGACGCCCAACACAGACGCCATAAACAAAACTATCGAGCCTGTTGCATATCCCGTTTTCTCTCTCGGTCTTATTCCACGGGCGAGAAGTCATCTTTGCCCGCACCGCACTCGGGACAGACCCAATCGTCGGGAAG
>DAOVFI010000406.1 GCA_030673005.1 Planctomycetales bacterium | reverse complement strand
TCCGCAATCCGCCCTTCGACTTCGCTCAGGGCAGGCAATCAGATGACTGCTCCGGCGACGGGTTGTTCTTCTTCGTCTTCGATTTTCTTTTCGTCGTAGTCGGTAACCATTACGTTGGTCGTCAGCATCAGGGAGGCCATGGATGCGGCGTTCTGCAGGGCGGTGCGGCTGACCTTGGCCGGGTCGATTATGCCGGAGGCGACCATATCGACGTATTCGCCCGTGGCGGCGTTGTAGCCTATGTTCTTTCCGCGTTCGAGGATTTCCTCGACTACTACGGCCCCGTCTGCGCCTGAGTTTGCGGCTATCTGCATCGCCGGGGTTCGTAGTGCGGCTGCGACGATATCGACGCCGATCTTCTCATCGCCGACGACCTTGTCGCGGGCCTTGCCGACGGCATCAATGGCGTGGAGGAAAACCACGCCTCCGCCGGACACTACACCCTCTTCGCTGGCTGCGCGCGTGGCGTGCATCGCGTCGTCGATAAGGTCCTTGCGCTCCTTCATCTCCGTCTCGGTAGCGGCCCCGGCGCGGACGACGGCTACGCCGCCGGTCAGCTTCGCCAGGCGCTCGGCCAATTTCTCGCGGTCGTAGTCGCTGGTGGTCTTTTCTATCTGGTTGCGGATCGTATCGATGCGGGCTTTGATGTCCTTCTTGGCGCCGGCGCCTTCGATGACCGTGGTGTTGTCCTTATCTATGACTATCCTCTTGGCCGAACCGAGCATTGACGGTTCGACGTTTTCCAGTTTTACGCCCAGGTCCTCGCTGACGACCTGCCCGCCGGTCAGCGCGGCGATGTCGCCGAGGATCGCCTTACGACGGTCGCCGAAGGCAGGCGCCTTGACGGCGCAGACCTTCAGTATGCCGCGCAGGCGATTTACCACAAGCGCCGCCAATGCCTCGCCCTCGATGTCCTCGGTGATGATCAGCAGCGGCCTGCCGGACTGGGCGACCTTCTCCAGCAGCGGCAGCATGTCGCGGACGGAAGAAATCTTCTTCTCGTGGATGAGTATGTCGGCGTCCTCCAGGACGCACTCGAGCGTGTTGGGGTTGGTCATGAAGTAGGCCGAGATGTAGCCCTTGTCGAACTGCATACCCTCGACGAACTCCAGTTCCGTCTCGGTGCTCTTGCCTTCCTCGACGGTGATGACGCCGTCGGGTCCGACCTTCTCGATGGCTTCGGCGATAAGTTCGCCGATTCTGGTATCCCAGTTGGCCGAGACTGTCGCTACCTTTCGCAGGTCGCCGCTGCCCTTGACGGGTTTTGACTGTGCGGCGATGCTCTTGACGGCGGCTGATACTGCGGCGTCTATGCCGCGTTTGACCGCAAGCGGGTTCGCGCCGGCTGCGACGTTTTTAAGACCATCGCGCATAATGGCTTCAGCCAGCACGACCGCGGTGGTCGTCCCGTCGCCGGCGTCGTCGGAGGTCTTTGACGCCACCTGGTTGACCATTTTAGCGGCCATGTTTGCGAACGGGTTGGGCAATTCGACTTCCTTACTGACGGTAACGCCGTCCTTAGTAACCTTAGGCCCGCCGAAGGATTTTTGCAGCAGGACGTTCCTTCCGGTCGGTCCGAGTGTAACTTTCACCGCCGCGGCCAGCGCCGATGCGCCTTCCAGCATCGCGCCTCGTGCGTCGGTATCATAAAGCATCTGCTTGGCTGACATTTGTCGCTCCTTTGAACCACAAAGGTCACAAAGAGCACAAAGAAAAGGGAATTACTTTGTGTCCTTTGTGTTCTTTGTGGTTGATTTATTTCTCGATTACCGCCAGGACGTCGGACTCTTTAAGAATGACGTACTCTGTCCTGTCGATCTTGACTTCCGTACCGGCGTATTTTCCGTAATAGACCTCGTCGCCTTTTTTCAGGCCCATTTTGCCGCGTTTACCGCTGTCGAGCAGTTTGCCCGGTCCTGTGGCGATGACCTTTCCGCGCTGGGGTTTTTCCCTGGCTGCATCCGGCAGGACGATCCCGCCGGCGGTTCTCTCCTCTGCCTCGGACTGCTTCACCAATACCCTGTCATCCAATGGTTTCACTGCCATTTCAATTGCTCCTTTTATTTTCGCAGTAAAGTAAAATTTATAATCTGACGGGTGCCATGCTTTCACGCGAAGCGGGTAAGCATGTCTGCCGCTGCGTTACACCTGCCTGTCGGCAGACAGGTGCCCACCCCCTTTAGACGGGTGAGGGCATGGCACCCTGCAATCACGGGCGAGACGCCCGTGCCACATGTTACATCATTCCGGGCATGCCGCCACCCATGCCGCCCATGCCGCCCATGCCACCCATGCCACCCATACCGCCGCCGGGGGGCATTCCGGGCATTGCCGCTTCTTCATCTGACGGTTTTTCGGTAACGACACAGTCACAGGTCAGCAGGATTGCCGCGACGGAGACGGCGTTTTCAAGGGCCGATTTAGTTACCTTGGTCGGGTCGATCACGCCGGCGGCGAGGAGGTTTTCGAACTTCACCGTATCAGCGTTGAAGCCGAAGTCGTCCTTGCCGGCCTGGACCTTCCTGAGCGTTACCGACGGTTCTGCGCCGGTGTTTGCGACGATCTGGCGCAGCGGCTCGTCGATCGCGCGTGCAACAATGGCTGCGCCGGTGGCCTCGTCTCCGGTGAGTTTCAGTCCG
>DAOVFI010000216.1 GCA_030673005.1 Planctomycetales bacterium | reverse complement strand
GTTTGCGTCGAGCAGTTTCAGCAGCAATGGAAACCGGCCTTCGTCGGTCGCGGCGCCGGGTCCGAGGATTTCGTCGGATTTCTCTGCCAGCAGCGAATTAAGCGTGCGACCGGCGTCCGGACCGCTACTTACGACAGACTGCCCTTCAGGCAGATCCGCCAGTTCCCAACTCTCGCCGATATTCTCATCCGCCGGCAGCGACCGTCCGAACAAACGCTCCAACGCCCGGCCGCCCCATATCTTCTCTTTATACACCGGAACGAACTTGTATGGGTACACGCTCATATCCGTTTCTCCCTGTCTGTGCCGCCAGGACTGCGCTTCGCTCCGTCCCGGCAATTTGGAGCCGGTTGCGTTGTCGCCTAAACGTGGCATGGGCGTCTCGCCCATGCTGTCTATCTTATACAGATTTAAGTCCTAGCGCCTTATCACGGGCGAGACGCCCGTGCCACAATCGACAACGCACCCGGCAGCAATTTGACTATAGACTTTACCACCGACCTTCGGATCATTACTATCATTTTATGACATTAGCGGCGCACGGAATCGACATGGTGGACTGCAAGCGTCTCGGCGAGATGATCGACCGCTATGGAGACAAGTTCATCAAGCGTGTTTTCACACCGGTCGAAATCGAATACTGCCAGGGCCGGAAGCGGTGTATCGAACATCTCGCCGGCAGGTTCGCCGCAAAAGAGGCCGTCATGAAGGTTCTTGGAACCGGGCTGCGACGGGGAGTGAACTGGACTGACATCGAGATCGTCAACGAACCGTCGGGCCGGCCGAGGGTTACTCTCACCGGCAGATGCCGCGAAATCGCCGAGGAAAAAAACCTCTCCGAGATCCTCATCTCAATAAGCCACATCGCCACCCACGCAATAGCCTCGGCCGTCGCGTCGAGCCTAAGACCGTGAGACCGGAGTACCGACGGGTGGCACGGTCAAGCCGAACGAAGCGAGGCTTGGCCGTGAGACGCCCAACCACGGCCAATATGAAGCGAAGCGGAAACACTCAAGGTTGTTTCCGCTTCGCTTCATATTGACCGTGCCACCACTCCGGAATTCCGGTTTTATCCTTTCCGGTTACCTGAATTCTGCGTGTTACCTATCCGGCCGAAGATCATCCTGCCGGCAGAGGTTTGGAGTGTCGAGGTGATTTCGACCGGCATTTCCCTGCCCACGTAGCTGCGTCCCTGTTCGATGACGACCATAGTGCCGTCGTCGAGGTACCCGACTCCCTGACCGGCTTCCTCGCCAGGCTTGATGATCTTGACGACGAGACTCTCGCCCGGCAGGACGACGGGCTTGAGGGCGTTGGCGAGATCGTTGATATTTATCACCTCGACGCCGCGAATCTGGGCGACCTTGTTGAGGTTGTAATCGTTCGTAACGACTTTGCCGTTCAGGTGTTGGGCCAGGGCGACCAGTTTGTGATCGACTTCGGGGACTTCCTCGACCTCCGCGATACGCGCATCGGTCAGGCGGACTTCGATCTTGTCGTTTGTCTGGAGACGATTGAGCATATCCAGCCCCCGCCGACCCCGGCCTCGCTTGAGTTTGTCGGCGGAGTCGGCGATGCCCTGGATCTCCTCCAGCACGAAACGGGGCACAATCATCGGTCCTTCCAGTATCCGCGTTTCGGCGATGTCGGCTATCCGCCCGTCGATGATAACAGATGTGTCCAGCAACATCGGTCGGACGCCCTTGGTCTGTTTGGAGAACTCCACGTAAGGAATAACGAACCTGAAATCGTTCTTTGTCTGCATGACGAAGGAGACGCACAGATAGATCGTGAAGGCCCCCACGAGCAGTTTAATCATTGTCACTATCGCCGGGCGCGTCGCGGCAGAGGTGGATTTCCGTTGTTCCCGCAAGTCGCCAAGTTCCTTACGGACAGACCTGAGATCGCCCCTTAATTCGCTCATGGCTTTATCACGCGCACTCAAGACCGGTAACGTCGCCGGGGCAGTAGTTGGTCGGTGAAAGTCCGAAGGCGCCCTCCTGACCGATTCAGCGGCAGGCGTCGGCAACTGCTCGGGGATGAAAACCGACGCCGCCAGGTCCACCACCATTCCAAGAATATACGCCAGAAACACCCCGGCCACCACTCCGAAGAACAAACCGCTGATATTTAAAAGGCTCTTATTATGAAAACCCATGTCCGCCAGTATCAGGCCCACCGCCAGAACAACGGGTATCAGCATCACCAGCACAACCTTTGTAAAAATCGAAAGCCCGACTTCCTCTCCCGTAACCGGGTCCAGCACCGGCTTGCCTTGAACTTCGGGTGTCATGGCGTAACTGACGGCAATAGCCAGAATCGACAAAACGAAGATTACGCGAATGATATGCAGCACCATTTCAAACCCCTTGAATATAACGTATCTATGATTTCCTGTTTTCGTATTTCACTAATATAACATCTTATAGTCCATGCCGAAAACTTTATTTCCGTAGCCGGTTCAAATTGTGGTAACGCTTCAGCATAACCACAAGCGCCCTTCGGATATGGAGAAAAAGTTACAGAGACAGTTGAATTGCAGCACGAAAGGCAACACACTGGCATTTGGATAAGCAATCATCGAACTCGTAGGCCGGGACGCAACACAGCGCAGTAACGGCAATTCAGACCATCGAGCATGGAAAGTGTCGGGAAAAAGAGTCGAACCCGCCGGCCTCGCCGGTTCACACGGAGAAAGTTTCTGAAACTTTCGGCTTGCGCCGCTGCGGCTGCGGCTGTCGGCAGCGTGATAGACGCCTTTGCCGTCGAGCCGGAATGGGTCAAGGTAACCGGGCCGGTCATTCCGATACCGAACCTACCGCCGGCGTGGGACGGCGTGCGCGTCGCGCAACTGACCGATATCCACATAGGCCGGCTTATCGGGCTGAATTACCTGCGCGAAGTCGTGGAAAAGACCAACGCCGCGAGTCCGGACGTGATCGTCCTGACCGGCGATTACGTCAGCCGGACCGACGCCATCGGCGACAATCTCGCCGAGGTCCTTTCCTGGCTCCAGGCCCCGGAAGGTAAATTCGCCGTACTCGGCAACCACGACCACTGGACCGACCCGGCTGCAATTCGCTCGGTCCTGAAGACGGCGGGGATTACCGATCTGACCAACAGGCACGAAACCCTGCGTCGTAGCGGCAGGGGGCTTTGCATTGCCGGCGTGGACGACCTGTGGGAAGGCGTCCAGGACCTCGACCTGGCCCTGGCCGGAGTAGGCGAAGACGTGCCGCGAATATTATTGTGTCACAACCCCGATTATGCCGAGCAGATGCCCGCCGGCCCCCGCGTGGACCTGATGCTCTGCGGGCACTCGCACGGCGGGCAGTTCAAGATCCCCTTCGGACCCCGTCCGAGATTGCCAATCCGCCACAGCAAATACGCAGCCGGCCTGGCAGAAGGTCCCCGCTGCCTGGTTTATACCTCCGTCGGGCTGGGCATGGTCGGAATCCCCATCCGCTTCAACTGCCGACCCGAACTGGCAATAATTACGCTGCGACGAAAATAGACAGTTGCCATAACCCAAATTGCCGATATAATAGAAAGTAGAGGTCGATGGCATCGGCTGGCATGTATCCGTTCAGGAGAGTTCGATGACCGAGCAGCAGCAGAATCAGGTGACACTGACCGACCGAGTCAACGAGGTAATCGAGCAGATTCGCCGGCCGATCCGGGCCGACGGGGGCGACATCGAACTTGTCGATATCGATCCCGCCGGTGGTAGGGTCTCCATCCGCTTCCAGGGCGCCTGTCGCGGCTGCCCTATGGCGGCGATGACACTGAAGATGGGCGTCGAGCGGCATATCAGGGAACTGGTTCCCGAAATATCCGAAGTAGTGGCTGTGGAATAATAACAGAACGCCGGCGTAACGGCGTCGCTCGCTGTACCTAGCAGGCCAGAGAAGGCCTAAGTACAGTATACCGACAGCAGCGTCGCCGCTGATAAAGGCCTGTTCACCTCGGTGAACAGGCCTTATTTTTTCCGAAACTTTCTCCCGCCGGCGTGATTAAAGAATGTAGCGCACGGGAGGTTCCGTGTGCGTTCGCATTTGTCGTACGCACCGGTCCCCGGAAAAAAGGAGTATTACCCTATGACCGAAAGTACAGAGAATGTCGGCGACACCGGCGCCCCGCCGGTCGGCGCCGACGACATCCAGGCCGTCAGGCACCTCAACGAATCGTACAAGAAGATGACCGATATGCTCGGGAGGGTGATCGTCGGGCAGGACGACGTCATCGAGCAGGTTCTCGTGTCGATGTTCTGCCGGGGGCACGCACTGCTGGTCGGCGTGCCGGGCCTGGCGAAGACGCTGCTGATCTCGACCATCTCCCAGGTGCTGCACCTGTCGTTCAAGCGGATCCAGTTCACGCCGGACCTTATGCCGTCGGACATCACCGGCACGGATGTGCTGGAGGAAGACCGCACAACCGGCAAGCGGGTCTTTCGATTCGTCCACGGGCCGTTGTTTGCCAATATGATCCTTGCCGACGAGATTAACCGCACGCCGCCCAAGACGCAGGCCGCCCTTCTCGAAGCGATGCAGGAGCGGCACGTTACCGTCGGCGAGGAGACCTTCTCCCTGCCCGACCCGTTCTTCGTGCTGGCGACGCAGAACCCCATCGAGCAGGAAGGGACATACCCGCTGCCCGAAGCGCAGCTGGACCGCTTCATGTTCATGATCATGGTCGATTATCCTTCCGCCGACGAGGAAATCCGGATCATGAAGCAGGTTACCAGCGCGTACGAGGCGAAGCTGGAAGTGGCCCTGACGGGCGAGGATATCCTGCGTTTGCAGGACATTGTCCGCCGCGTGCCCGTGGCCGACCACGTATTCCAGTACGCCCGCGACCTGGCGCGTGCCTCCCGCCCGGCGAGGACCGAGGCGCCGGACTTCATAAACGAACTGGTCAA
>DAOVFI010000155.1 GCA_030673005.1 Planctomycetales bacterium | reverse complement strand
GTTGTTGTAGCAGGCGCGGACGTAGTCCTTGACGTCCTTAATCCATGCCGCCGCCGGACCGGCGTACTCGCCCTTGAATTTCTCCGCCGACGCCTCGTCGTGGAACCGCCGGTCGAACCCGCCGACCCATAAATAGGTTATCACGTGCACGCCTGAGTCTATCAACCCCTGAACGGCGCCCTGATGCTTGCTGATTGTCTCCCGCCGGACGGCTATGGACCTTTTACCGGCTGCGTATGGGTTGAGCAGGAAGCCGGCGTAGAACGAACTGAATGCGGCGCTGCGGATCATATCAAGATCGCACAGCCGGCCCATTTTCTCCCAGTACTCCGTACACGAGAGCATTCTCGTCCGGCCACGGGTTAGCCACGAAACTTTCATACGGCATCTCCTTTTCGACAGAAGCAGGTTGCGAAAATCTGTAGCGTCAAAGCCCACGCCATTGCAATCCGTGGGCTTGGGCGTGGGACGGGCGCCTGCCTACCGGCAGGTAGGTCTCGCCCGTGATGCCGAAACATGGCCGAGACCCAGTAGTCTGTAGCATCTAAAATGATGGGTGCCATGTTCTCGCCCGTAACGAAGTGAAGGGCGTGAACATGGCACCCATCAAAATACGTGTTACAGACTATTAGCCTACCGGCAGGCAGGCGGCCATGCCACGTTCAGTCTCATTCGGAAAGCGCCATATCGACAGCCGCTTCTGCGTGCAGGCGTGTCGTGTCGAACAGGGGCACGTCAACGTCGTCGGGCTTAATCAGCAGCGGAAGTTCAGTGCAGCCGAGGATAATCCCCTCGGCGCCCTGTTCGACCATCCTGCCTATGATCTCGACGCATATTTGCTTCGAAGCCGTCTCGAATCTGCTCTGGCAGAGTTCCTCGAAGATGATCCGATCAACCGTGTCGGCGTCTTCGGGACCGGGCACGAGGACATTCAGGTCGAATTTCTCGAGCCTTTCGCGGCAGAACGGCTCGAACATTGTGAAACGCGTACCCAGCAGTCCGACGGTCTTGATACCCGCCTTCCGAATCGCCTGGCCGGTGGCGTCGGCGATGTGAAGCAGGGGCAGTCCGCTGCCGTTGGCAACTTCGTCGGCGACTTTGTGCATTGTGTTGGTGCAAATCAGCAGGAAATCGGACCCGGCGCATTTGAGCGCCTTTCCGGCGTCGGCGAGCGCCGCGGCCATGTCGTCCCAACGATTCTCACGCTGGGCGCGCTCGATCTCATCGAATTCCATACTGTAGAGGATGACACGAGCGGAGTGCAGGCCGCCCAGCCTCTCGGATACCAGCGTGTTGATGTGCGCGTAGTATTCCGCCGACGAATTCCAACTCATCCCGCCGATAAGACCGATACATTTCATAAAGGTTTCTCCTCTGGCTCGTTTTTATCCTTGCCCGTAGGCCAGGACGGAGCGCAGCGCAGTCCCGGCGAAACCGTTCATCCCGCGCCGAGCAGTTCCTTAGCCGCCGACATCAGCGCCGGCTCAACGCCTTCGGAAAGGCAGGCGGGGTACCAATGAAACTCATGCCAGTCGTAACGCGGATTCATGCCATCTTCCCTGCAACTTGACGCCGACGGCAGATATCCGACCGTACCGTTGGCATAGCCTACGATGAACAGGTTCTCGCAGTCCAGTTCACGGCGCATCCGCAGGCCTATCTCGGTGAACATCTCGCCGGGCACAGCCAGCAGCGCGATGTCGTTGTCCAGGCGCAGTAACTGGACTTCACCGCCGATTGCCGTCGGGGCGGTCCCGTCCCGCAGCGACGGAAGGACACGCTCTTCCCAGCGGGTGTCCTCGCCGGCCTTGCGTTTCCCGGTGAGCCTTTTAGCGATTTGATCGGCAGAAGGCAAGGGAAGCATCGGAAAATCCACCTGCTTTGAGGAAATGCTTATCCGGCAATCCCGCTCGACTGTCTGTATCTGCTCCAGAACCGACAGCGCCGCTCCGGCGATCACCTTTCCCCACCGCCGGGCGGCCTGGACGCCGCCGTAGGCGAAACCGAGCGAACCGTCATCCTTTTTTCTCAGCCACTTGATCTTCAGGTCGCCCGAAGCGCCGTTGACGAACATCGCGGTCATCGCACCGTCAAAAACCTTCTCAAGGGTCTCCTGGAGGAAGCCGGGATAGTCGGGCGAGAAATACTCGCCCCAACTTGCGACGCTTGCGTGTGCGGCGAAATTGACAACGGCGACCAGCGGCGTCCCGTCGAGACGGTCAAGACGCAGAACCGAGAGCGTCTCGTCGGTGGGTGTGTCGGGATTGGGCGCCCACCGTGCGCCGGTCGGGCCGTCTGGTGTCCGAACCCAGCGGGCGATGTTGAAGGGGGCGTGACCGGCGCCGACGCCGACTTTCACCTCGACCAGGCGCGTCTCGGCCTCGGCGACTGCGCCGGCCATCTTCGCGACCAGTTGGTCTATGTAACTCTGATCCGGCGGGTGACCGCCGCTTGCGCAGAGCGCCTCGCGCGTGAAACTCAAAGGTGTCGAATGTGTATGCGAGGCCGCGAACATCACATGTGAAACCGGGATGCCGGTCATCTGCTCGATCCGCTCACGCGCCTCGGAGACAACGTCTTTGCCCAGCAGGATAATATCGACCGTTACCAAAGCCGCCTTTGTCCGTCCGTCGTCGAGGACCATCGCCTTGGCGAACAGTTCGCCGGCGATGCCGATGGCCGGTTTGCCGCCGTTGGTTATCGCGCCGACGGGCGGTGTGATGTTCGCCCGCGATACGCCTGCGGTCAATGTGCTCATGTTCGCACTCCTTGGTTTTCCGCCAGTTCCTTCGCAGCCGACACCAGCGCCGGTTCGGCGCCTTCGGAAAGACAGGCAGGATACCAGAACTCCTTATGCCAGTCATAGCGTGGATTCATCCCATCCTGTCGGCAACTCTCGGCCGTTGGCAGATACCCGACGCCGCCGTTGGCGTAGCCGACGACGAACAGGTGCTTGAAGGGCAGTTCCCGCCGCAGCCGCAGGCCTATCTCGACGAACAACTCGCCGGGAAACGCCGCCAGGGCAATATCTTCGCCCAGCCGGAGCAACTGGACTTCGCCGACGATGGCCGTCGGGGCTGTCCCGTCCAGTAGTGACGGAAGGACTCGCTGTTCCCAGGTCGTATCCTCACCGGCTTTGCGTTTTTCTTCCAGCTGCCTGCCGACCTCCTCGGCGGATGGCAGAGGGAGCATCGGAAGATCAACTTCCTTTGATGCTATGCTTATGCGGATGTCCTGTCCGGTCGTCTCTATCTGTTCCAGAACCGACAGCGCCGCCCCGGCGATCACCTTTCCCCACCGCCGGGCGGCATCGACGCCGCCGTAGGCGAAGCCGAGTGAGCCGTCCTGTTTCTTCTTGAGCCACTTGATTTTCAGGTCGCCGGCTGCACCGTTAAGGAACATTGCGGTCATCGTTCCGTCGCCGTCATCATCGAAAACCTTCTCCAGTGTCTCCTGGAGGAAGCCCGGATAGTCGGCGGAGAAATACTTGCCCCAACTCGCCACGCTTGCATGTGCGGCGAAGTTGACCACGCCGGCCAGCGGGGAGCCGTCCGGCCGGTCCAGACGCAGTACCGACAGTGTCTCGTCTGTGGGCGCGTCAGGATTTGGACCCCACCGTGCGCCCGTCGGCCCGTCCGGGGTGGGGATCCAGCGGTTGATGTTGAACGGCGCGTGTCCTTCGCCGACGCCGAGCCTCACCTCAGTCAAACGCGAGTCGGCTTCAGCGACGGCGCCGGACATTTTAGCGACCAGCTGATCCAGGTAACTCTGATAAGGGACGTTGTCACCTTCGAGCGGGTGAGGTCGGCGGGTTATCGGGCCGGAATGGGTGTGCGAGGCGGCGAACATCACGTGTGAGGGCGCTATGCCGGTCATCTGCTCGATACGCTCGCGCGTCTCGGCCACTATCTTCTGCCCCAGGTCGATTACGTCGGCAGTTACCAGGGCTGCTTTAGTCCGCCCGTCGTCGAGGACGAGGGCCTTTGCAAACAATTCGCCGGCGATGCCGACCGCCGGCTTACTGCCGAGGACACCGGTAGCGCTGGTCAAAGCCCCGACCGCCGGCGTGATGTTCGCCCTCGCTGCGCCTGCTCTCAACGTGCTCATTCGGGTGCTTCCTTCACTTTGTCCGCCAGCAGCCTGTGGTGAAAGTCATTCTGGCTGCGAGCGGGTTTTTACCCGTCAATTTACGTCGCGAAAACTCGACCTGCCTGCCGGCAGGCAGACGAATCCAGTGGATTCGCCTGCGTTTTCGCTCCTTGTGGCTGGGCGGAATCGCACGCTCTCGCCGACGAAGCACTTTCACAACGGACTGCCAGATGCTTTCAATTGCCGGGACTGCGCTTCGCTTCGTCCCGGCCTACGGTCTTGTTCCCGCCGATGCTCCGGCGGTAGATGTCCATTATCGTGTGAACGTCTTTGGGTGTCTGGTCGGTTCGGTCGTAAAGGTAGAAAACGACATATTCGAGTTTTCCCGCGGCCGGGCTACGGAAGGTGAACTCCGACTTGCCCACGTCGGCTTTTGTAACGGTAACTTTCTGCGTGTGATACTTTCCGTCGATGCAGCCGATCATCCGCCACTTACCGGGATACATAGGCCACCATCGCCCGCCCGGCGAGAAGGGCGAACTCTTCACCCTACGCTGATAGACGTAACGAAACCGGCCTTTGTAATCCTTCCCGGCCTGCACGGCGGCGCCGATCTTCTGGTAATGCCAGTGTCCGATTCGCAGGACGCCGATAACCATCTTCTCGCCGCGATACTTGACGAACGGGGCGGTGAAAATCAGCGGGCTTTTTCCTTCGCCGATCCGCTGCCAGCCGGCTGGGTACCCGCCGCGACAGTTATCACTCCGCGACCGGTGCTCGAAGTAAGGATGCTTCCGCTTGCCCGGTATTTTTCCGACAGTCTTCCACATCATCGCCCAGATGCAGTCGTCGTCCATTATCAGATCCAGCAGCATCCGGCTGGTGTGCGGATGATAGACGGTCTTGTCGGGCGGATGTTTCCACGAATCTGCCAGGAAATCCTGCCCGTCGCCCAGCGATTCCGGCGAGATGTGAATCCGCGATTCGCCGTGCATGCCCTGCTCGGAAACCATTATGTTGACCGGCTCTATCTCCAACCAGGGCTTGCCGGCCTGAACGCGATAGCGATTGACCAGATACACGTCAAGGCCCTTCCTCCTTCGCGTTTTGGTCCTGCTTTCGACGATTATATCGCCACGCTCGTTCTTGATGATCCTGTTGTATTCGTAACTGCCGCAGTAGGTCCTAAGCCCACCCGGCTGGTCGTAGGAGCGGTACATCTCATTATGGCGTGAGGGCGTGCCTTCCTTATCGACCTTGTTGTAGAGGAAGCACGCGTCGTGCCCGCTGGCGTGCAGCGAGACCCAGAAGTTCGGCCCTTCGATCATACAATCGCCGCGGAATTTGTAGTCGGCGACTTTGCCGTAGGGGACCTGGACCCAGTTGGCCCGGTCTTCCCACTGCTTTTTGGGCCAGTAGTGTTTGTAGGTGTATTTTTTACCAAGGTCCCAGACGCGGACGCGGCTTTGTCCTTCCGGCAGGGGTTTGTAACCTTGACCGTCGGGTGTGTTTTTTGTCCTGTTACCGGCTGGACTACCGACCGCCAAGTCCGGCAAGACAGCGACCATGAGCGCAATCAGGATACCAGAGAACAAGACGATCTTTTTTCTTTCAGGCTTGTGATTCATGATATTGCTCCATGCGTGTATCGACGCCGTCACGGTTTTGCGTTTAGACCCGGAAAGGTCAGTTTCCGCCCGCCGGCGACGCTCCGGGAAACCGGTTTTCCGTCCCGGCAGCGGACGACGGCGCAGTGCCCGTCGGTTTCAATCTGTCCATCGCGAAATCCCTTCTTCCCGAGTGAGAAGACTATGTGGTCGGTTCTTTTCCCAATCCGGATTACGAAGTGAGCGCCTTGATCGGTTTCGGCTACGATGCGGAGATTGATCTTCGGCGGGGATTTCTCGTATGGGTAGAGCAGCATCGGGAAGGTAACTCGCCCTGCCTTTTTAGACGGCGCGTCGAACGCCACCCAGTCGATGTTACGGTACGATTTTTTGAAGCCAAGCCCCC
>DAOVFI010000376.1 GCA_030673005.1 Planctomycetales bacterium | reverse complement strand
CCCCTCGGCCGCCGCAGCCAGTTCGCCGCGATCTTCGCGGAGTTCCGGCGGTATCGGTTCCAGGCCCAGGGTCGAGTAAATCCCCTGCTCATCACTACCGGCAATCTGCCTGTCCGGGTCTTCACCTTGCCCGAACAGCCCGTATTCGTTGAGTTTAAGACCTTTTTTTACCGCGATCTCACGCAGGGCGACGTTGTGCGCCTTCGAGCCGGTGAAGTACTGAAGGGCCGAGCCGAAACTTTTCTTCGGCACGACCCGCAGATCGACCTGTATCCGCCCGTCCACAATGACCGAGCCTTTGGTCGCCCCGGCGGCGAGGACCTTCGTAACGCCGCCGGCCGAGGTGAAGGAGGCGATGATATTCTCGGCGTTCTTTTCGCTTGCTTCGCAGAGTATGTCAATGTCGCCGACGGTTTCGCGGCGGCGGCGGAAACTGCCGGCCACCTCGACTCGCCCGGCCCCTTTGCAGGCGCGAACCGCCTCGCACAAAGACTCCGCCACAACCCCGGCTTCATCCAGTCGAAACCGGCCCGAGACGCTCTCGGCGAAACTTATCGCCCCGGACAGCTGTGCAACCTTCTTGGCACCCATTCCCTCGATGGCCTCGAGCCGGTCGGGCTGCTCGACTAACACCGTCCGCAACTCATCCAGCGAATTGATACCGGCCTGCTTCCAGAGTTTGGCGATGGTCTTAGGCCCAAGGCCCTGGATCGAAAGCATCTCCAGCAGTCCGGGCGGGACTTTTTTACGCAACTCTTCGTGCCGCCCGACTTTACCGGTTTGAAGGTATTCGGCGATCTTCTCGGCAGTGGCCTTGCCGATACCGGGCAGATCCTGGAGTTCGCCCGCACCGGCCAAGGCGGCGATGTCCTCGGTTGCCTCTTCCAGCACGCGCGCGGACTTGCGGTAACTGTTCACGCGGAACCGGTTCTCGCCGAGTATCTCCAGGATGTCGGCCATCTCGGAAAAAATCGCGGCTATGTCTTCGGTGCTCATAGAAAATTCCCCTGCCAACTACTGTTGCGACGCGGGCATTATAACAGCAATTGCTGTTATTCACACCCTACCTGCTACGCTTGAAGGTGGCACCCGGCGTAGCGAGAAAATGGAAAAAATCCTTTATTTCCTCCTTCTCACTCGCAAAGATACGCGACGAAGCGAAGGAACGCAGAGTCCATGGCCCAATTATCGACAGCACTGTCGGACTACCTGCCCGCATTCACCAGGCCCGATGAGCCGTTTATCTCGCAGTACCGATTTGCGTCCGACAAGTCGCCGCGACGCGAGGTTATTACGCGCGGACGGTTCTGGTCGCTGGCCCGCCGGGCGGCTCATGTGCTTCGCTCGCACGGGCTTGGCGGGGGCGACTGCTTCGGGCTTTACTTCAGCGGCAACCGCTGCGGCGATCTGGCATTTCGCCTCGGCGCGACGATGGTCGGGGCCGTTGGCGTAACGGTCAACTGGCAGGCCGATACCGTCGAACGCGTCGATTTCAAGATGGAACTGACGGGCTGTTCGTTGGTGATCGTCGATTCCGGCGTGCCGGAAAAGTCGCTGGCGTCGCTGGCGACCAGGCGGCCCGACCTGAATTTCTTCTCAGTCGAGCATCTTCAATCCCAGCCGGAACTGCCTGAAGACGAATTCCACCGGGACGAAGACCCCGGGCTGGATTCGACTCGCATAATCATCTTCACCTCCGGCACAACAGGCCGGCCCAAGGGCGTCCGCCTGCCTTACCGCAGTTATCGCACCAACCGCAGTACGTTCGAGTCTTTCCTTCAGGTCGGCGAGGACGACGACTTTGCACTGGTAGTGGTCAATCCGATGCACCATACCAACTCGACGGCAATGACCGACTGGGCGATGCGGCGTCCGGGCACGATGCTTCACCTGATCGAGCGCTACTCGACCCAGTACTGGTCGCTGCTGACCGATATTGAAGGCGAAGGTCATAACCGCATCGTGGCCCCGCTGGTGTCCCGGCATTTCGATTTTCTCGATAACCTTCGTCAGGAAGACCGCCTGCCGGTCGATTTGAAGGTGCTCCGGGAGGCGATGGGGCGGGTGGACTTCCTGCTGGGGTCCGGGCCGGTGGGTCCGACGACGATAAAGCGACTTCAGGAGCATACAGGCAGGCTTCCGCTGGTGCGGTTCGGATCGACTGAAACTTGCCTTCAGGTGCTCGGCACGCCGCCGGACCTGCCGGACCATGCCCGGCTGACCGCCTTTCAGAATGGCTGGTCGCATACGTGGAAAGGCGAAAACCTCAGCGGCTACTACATTGGCAGGCCGCACCTGCCTCATACCGAAAGCAGGATCGTGCGGAGCATTACGCCGGGCGAGCCGGACTATTTCGTTGAGTGCGAAGAGGGCGAGCCGGGATACCTCATCACCCGCGGCGGCAATGTCATGGACGAATACGTCAATGACGCTGAATCCACCCGGCAAGTCCTCCACGCCGACGGCTGGTACACGGGGCTGGGCGATATCTGCTTCTGGCGAACCAACGAGGACGACGGTCAACCGGACCATTACTGGATCGGCCGGGAATCGGCGCTTCTGATCCGCGGCGGGGCGAATTACAGTTACGAACAGATTAACGACGAATTGAAGGCCTTCGCAGCCGGCAGGTACGCCCTGGACGGCGATGCGATCGACCTTGCGGTAGTCGGTCTGCGGGTCTCAAGCGAGCATGAAGACGAATGCTGCGTTACAATGGAGCTTAAATCACCCGCCGCAACGGCCAAGCGGGCGGAAATCGAGGCGACGTTCCTGCCCGAGGCCCGAAAGTCAGTCTCCAAAGGCGCCAGGCCCGACCGTCTGCGGTTTGCGAAGATCCCCCGCAATTTCAAAGGCGCAATCCTGGTCCCGCAATTGAAGGCCGATTACAAAGAACAGATGCAGGTCAGT
>DAOVFI010000673.1 GCA_030673005.1 Planctomycetales bacterium | reverse complement strand
CCGCTCGCCCAGGTTGGGATGTCCATCTTCCTGGCCTTCTGCTTTCCGCGAAGGGTTGGCAGGCGCGGGTCGGCGATCTCCTTTACGACTGTCAGCACCGCCGGTAAGTCCACCTCCAGCACTTCGTAGCCGGTCTCGACCAGTCGGTGCACCCGGCAGGTTTTTTTATCGACGCTGTCAACTTTCCCGATATATGTCGCCACGGGCATATCGAGAAACGACGCGATCCCCGGGCCTACCTGACCGGTATCGCCGTCGGTCGCCCGCTCGCCGCAGATTATAAGGTCCCGTGGCACGGGCGTCTCGCCCGTGGTCTTTGGTACTGTCGTCTCGCCCGTGGACTCATGGCCGGGACGGCCATGATACGTCACGGGCGAGACGCCCGTGCCACCGCCTGTGCCACCCAGTTTCCTGATGGCGGCTGCCAGCACGTACGACGTCGCCCAGGTATCTGCGCCTGCAAACGCCCTGTCGGATATTAGTACTGCCGAGTCGCATCCCATGGCGATGGCCTCGCGAAGTGCGGAAATCGCTTTGGGCGGACCCATTGAGACGACAATCACCTCCCCGCCGTGCTCTTCACGCAGGCGAATCGCAATCTCGATGGCGTACAGGTCCAGCGGGTTGATGATCGCCTCGACGCCCTCGCGTATCATCGTGCCGGTCTCCTCGTCCATCCTGACGGCGTTGGTCTCGGGAACCTGCTTTATCGGAACAATTATCCGCATTTTATCAAAAACTCCTCTCTCCCTAGAGGGGGAAGGTAGCCGTTCAGGACTATGCCGAAAAAAAGAGCAAGTCAGGCACACATAGTAGTTATCACTCCGGCTGTTTGGAGTGATAACTACTACCCCTGTGCGGACTCACCGTGGCGCCGGAGAAATGAAAACAATTCCAAAAGATGAATTGTTTTCATTTCGTGTGCCTGACTTGCTCTTTTTTTCGGCATCCATCATCAAAGGCCTGATCAGTTACGGGGGAAGAAAGTCTTTTCAAAACATTTCATAATTATAGTAGATTTCCTTCACATATCAAGCAATAATATGGTAGAATTCTTTCAGATAGTTATATTCGCCTTTTCCGAAGGTCCGGTTACATTGGAACAGTCATGTGCTCGATTACTCAAGCGGACATCCAGGCTGCCGGCGTAGTAGGCGCGGGCGGTGCGGGTTTCCCGACGCACGTCAAACTCGCCGCCCGGGCCGATACTGTCATTATCAATGCGGCAGAATGCGAACCGCTGCTGCATAAGGATAAGGAAATCCTCCGCTCCCGTCCAGA
>DAOVFI010000329.1 GCA_030673005.1 Planctomycetales bacterium | reverse complement strand
TGCACAACCTGACTCGGAGATTCGAAATCCTTCTCCGAAAGGTCCAGTGAACCGAAGCCGAATTCTTCGAGGGCCGAGAGTATCCGCCTCGCATTTTCGCGATCCGGGCGTACAAACAAGTCCAAGTCACCCGTGTAACGAGGAGCGCCGTGAAACGCCAGAGCGTATCCGCCGACGATAATAAAATCGACATCGTTAGCGGCGAATAACTCTAACAACTCTCTGAATTCGTCTGGGGCCTTGTCCATGTCGTTGCATCCAAAGGAAATCCACGGCGTTGACGCGTTCCTCCGGCGTTCGGCTGAGCCAGTATTGCAAATCCTCTTTGACGCCGGACCTGTCATGCAGGCTTCTCTTTGTGACGACCTTTTCGATCATAATACCAGTATCCGCAATGCCTCAAACGAAGTAAAGCGATAACATATGCGTGCAATTTGCGTTGTCTTACGCGGAAACGGAGCGCCAGCCTCTTATCCCCGCCGGATCCAGACCAGCATTTCGCCGGGTTTGCGGTTGCACCAGGCGTAATACGGCATGGCTTGGATGCTAACAACCTTCGTTTTGGACGAGGCCGGTCGATATAGACAATCCTTCCAGGATGAATCATCTCTCCGCCGGGCTTTGCCTGTAATGACGGTAACGCCGCCCAAGAGGTTTTTGTCGTACTTCGCCCGCAGCGCCGCGTCCGCCGGCAGGGAGATTTCGCTGAGATTTGGGCCGTTGTCGATCTCTTCGAGGCAATAGACCACCGGCCCGCGCTGGAGGGCGACCTTGCCGCTGTTGGCCCTCACGTTGGGATTGGCCTCGATCCGCTCGACGGGCATTGGCAACATCAGTTCGACCGTATCGCCGGGCTTCCAGAGGCGTTTGATCTTCGCGTAGCCTTTTTTTGTGATACGGGCGAGGTTGACGCCCCGGCCGTTGACCTTCAGCGACGCGCCGCGACACCAGCCGGGAATGCGAACGGCGACGGTGAACGTGCCGGGCTTTTCGGGATGGACAGCCAGACGGACTTTTTCCTTCCAGGGGT
This sequence comes from Planctomycetales bacterium, assembly GCA_030673005.1. Taxonomy (GTDB): domain Bacteria; phylum Planctomycetota; class Phycisphaerae; order SM23-33; family SM23-33; genus DAOVFI01. The sequence continues at coordinate 2,326 of DAOVFI010000329.1, read as the reverse complement.
AGCGGGTTTTCTGTGTAAGCCGGACTTTCCGACTATCTATTTCAAACTCGGCCTGACCGCCGGCGTAGAGGTGGACGTAAATTTCGTTTTTGCCTTGTGAATAAACGTATCGCCCCAGCGACGCCAGCATCCGGACGATATTCGTCGGGCAGCATGCGCAGCCGAACCACTCCTGCCGGACGTGGCCCGAAGGACCGGTCCGTGCCGGGTCGGATGCCCTGGGATAGACTGTCAGCGGGTTGTCGTAGAAAAACTTCCGCCCGCCAAGGCTCACGCCGCTGAGCACGCCGTTGTAGAGGGCGCGTTCCATGACGTCGGCGTATCGGGCGTCGGGTTCGAGATGGAGCATGCGGTGCGCCCAGAATACCAGGCCGATGGCGGCACAGGTTTCGGCATATGCGGTTTCGTTTGGCAGGTCGTAGTCTGCGCCGAACCGCTCGCCGTCCTTTGCCGAACCGACTCCGCCGGTGATGTACATCCGCCGGTGCGTTACGTTTTTCCAAAGGCGCTTGCATGCGGCAAGGAGTGTCTTGTCTCCGGTCTCGGACGCCACATCGGTCATGGCGCAGTAGAGGTACATTGCCCGGACGGCGTGCCCGTCGGCAGTTTTCATCCGGCGGACCGGCAGGTCGGCCTGGTGGTATGCGCCGTACTGCTTCGGGTCTTGTCCGCGCGCCCGGGCCTCGACATCGAAGTAAAGCGGCTTCCGACCGCGCTCGTCCACAAAGTATCGGCCCAGGTCCAGATACCTCTTCTCGCCCGTAGCGCGATATAACTTCACCAGCGCCAGTTCGATCTCCTCGTGGCCGGGATAACCGCGCTTTTTGCCCTTTTGGCGTCCGAAGACAGAACTGATATGGTTGGCGCAGCGGCGCATCGCATCTAAAAATTCGCGTCCGCCGGTCGCCTCGTAGTGCGCGGCCGCCGCCTCCATGAGATGCCCCGCGCAGTACAGTTCGTGGTTGTCGCGGAGGTTGGACCACCGCTTCTCCGGTTCTACGACGGTAAAATGGACGTTCAGATAACCGTCCGGCTGCTGTGCTTTAACTATAAGGTCAATCACGCCGGTCAGGAGTTTTTCCAGCTTCGGGTCCGGATGTGTCGCCAGGCTGTAAGCGGCGGCCTCGATCCACTTGGCAACGTCGGAATCCCAGAAATGATGCGGCTGGTTCGGCTTTCCCGGTTTCCAGTCAAGTTTGAACGCATCAATCCGCCCGGTCTTCTTGCACTTTTGGTAAACGTCCGGCAGCGTGATTGTCCGGTTCGTCTCCAGGCGGTCCGACCAAAAGGCATCGTCAATTCGTACCTGTCCCAACGGCAGCGGTTTGAGTATGTGGGAAGGGGCAAAGGGCATTATTTTTCTCCAGATCAATCAGTAACGACTAATAAAATAGTATCATAGACGAACCGTTTCTTCAAACAGCGTCGGTTCGATTCACAAGAGTTTGAACCGCAGGAAACGACATTTACGGATTTATTTGTAATGGTCGATAAATATGTTATAATGCAGTAAGAACAGAAAATCTTCGGAGATTGCCCATGTTGAAGTCATTAATTAAAGTCGGCAACAGTAACGCCATCCTGTTGGATCGGACGATTATGGACCTTATCGGGATTGAAGCGAACGGGCGGGTGAATCTTACGGTTAATGGCGATTCGCTTGTGATAACGCCTGTAAATCCGACGGTCGATAGCGAGAAATTCGAGGCCGCCGCCGAGCGGGCCGAGAAGAAATTCGACAAACTACTTACCCGGTTGGCCTGAGCCGTGAAAGAATACACCTTTCTTACCGAGGAACAGATCGTCGCTTTGAACCTGCGCGCCGTCAGGAAAGACGGAGGAATTCACGGCGTTCTGAACCGCAGCCTGCTGTCGTCGGCAGCGGCCATGCCGAAAGTAACCTTCGACGGCAAATACTTGCATGAGTCGGTCGCCGTCATGGCGGTTGCGTACCTGTTTCACATCTGCCAGGCCCACGCCTTCTGCGACGGAAACAAACGAACGGCGGTCCTTGCCGCCGCAGTATTTCTGGACCTTAACGGCTATGACATCGAAGTGGATGACGACGAATTTGAAGAACTGGTCTTAAACATCGCCAGCCATAAAATCGACAAGGATCAAGTAACCGCATTTTTCAAGAAACACATCCGGGAAAAGAAAAAATGAAGGCGATGGCTCCATAAGATTTATGGGCCCGGTGCTGTGGTCGCCTGAACGTGGCATGGGCGTCTCGCCCATGCTGTTTCTCTTATGCAGATTTACGTCCTGACGCCTGATCACGGGCGAGACGCCCGTGCCACGAGCGACAACAATAACAAGAGACAAC
>DAOVFI010000213.1 GCA_030673005.1 Planctomycetales bacterium | reverse complement strand
GAAAGGCAGTTCGATTAATGTAAATGCGTGTCTTCTCATGGATTTAACGCGGCATCGGGTGGCACGGTCAAGTGATTCAAGGTCATTTGACCTTGAATCACTTGGCCGTGGAGTTTTCGGATGCATATTCCACGGCCAATCTTCCCTGCCTGCCGGCAGGCAGGCGCTGCGCTCCAGATTGACCGTGCCACCCAAACCCGGCAATTTATTTATATCAGAGTACTACCTGCGACGCCGAATCAGTACCGTAAAGGCCCCGCCGCACAGCAAAAATATCGTCGCGGGCCTGCCACGCCGTAGCGTTTGTTCACCTCTTCCGTCGCCTGAGCATCGCAAGCGCGCCCAGCAGCAGCAAACTCGCGGAGGCGGGTTCGGGGATTTTTTGAGACTCGCCTTCGCCCCAGTCGGCCAGCACGATATCAAGGTCGCCCTGACCGACGAACCCGTCGCCGGACGGATCGGCCTGTGAACTCGGCACTACAGTATCGCCCCACTCGCCCAGGACGATATCGAGGTCGTCCTGTCCGATGAACCCGTCATCGCTCAGATCGCCGGCCAGCGAAGGCGCAACGTCCGCGAATGCGTCGATCTCGGTGGTGGCGCTGCTGCCGGGATCGTCATCGACCCATACATATTGTATCCACTTTTGGCCCGTTTCCGGATCGAGCGGCAGGGCAAATCCGCCGATATCGAAACCCGCCCCGCCGGCAGACCCGTCATACGCCTGGGCAATTTGCGCGACGGTCCAGCCGTCGAAGGATGAAAAATCGAGCGACGGATCCAGCGGCAGAGTCGGATCGGTCGGACCGCCCCACCAGTCGTTCCACTCGCCGATGGATTTATCTGGATTTTCCGTGTCATAGACCCTGCCGAGTGTCGGCGCGAAGTCGTCTGCATACGGGCCGTCGCCGAAGGTGTGCCATGTTACGCCGTCCTGGCTGACGGATACTATCCCCGGCTCGACAAATCCCGTCCCACCGACGGTAACGTCGTTAGGATCGCCGTTGATCCAGCCCTGCCCGCTGCCGAGTACCTGGAAGGCGTTGCCGAAGACGGCAAGGTCCGAGCCGTACGGGTTGAGCGGGTTGTCGATTATCTTATGGTCGAATTTGACCGTCAGGCTTCCGCTGTTGCCGACGGTTACCAACTCGAACGCGCGGAATGACGGATACACCGGCACTACGGGCACGGTATCCGAAACAGGGATGTACCACCCGTCACCGGTGGTATCGACGGTAGGCCGATCCAGGGCGCAATCGGGATTGTTGAACGTCTGCCCGCTGATCCAGTCTGTCCCGACACCCGTTCCTTCGACGTATTCGACCACCTCGGTGGCGAAATCCGAAGGATTATGGGTGTAGGCGCTTGCCGCACACGTTACACACGCCAGAACCACCGCTAGTGCAACGCCCACTGATAATCTATTCGTTCGCAACATTTTCCAATCCTTTCCTACCTGTCCATGGGCAGGGAAGCACCGCCGCAATGAGGCAAACGCGAACGGCGCATCCCTTCTCCCTGCCCTATTTCTCTTCTGTCAAATAAACCGCCGATGCAGAAACCCATCGACTACGCTCGTGATTTACGCTTTCGCTTCAACATTGCCAACCCACCGAGCACCAGCAAAGTTACTGTTGCCGGTTCGGGCACGCCATAGACAATCACTTCGCCGCCTGGGCCGTAGGTAACCAGGAAGCCGTAATCGCCGTCGCTGAAATACGCCGGCGATGATCCGGGGCCCAGGTCGGCCAGAACCGCCAAATCCGTCGGCGTAAGCGTGAACGGATTTATCGCGGCGGCATCCCAGTCAATCGCGCTCAGGTCAATCGCCCAGAGATGGTCCGAAGGCCCGAAGAACTCAGCCTCCCGACCACCGACGTATAGAACGTCTCCGATAACGGCCGGCTCGTAAGTCCAGTTGCCGATCCATCCTTCATCGCTCTCTATACTGGTCTTGCCCAGTAGTTGCCCTGTGGCCTCGTCGAAGAACTGGACTTCCTGGTGCGTGCCGTAGCCTTCGATCCCGCCGGAGTGGATGACGACTTTGCTCCCGCTGGCTTGCTGCCAGACGAGTGGGATAATACTGCTGCGGTTGGACAGTGTGCTGCATTCGACGTTACCGCCGGCGGCGTCGAGCCTGTAGAGGCCGGCGCTTTCGTCATCGCCGTAAAACTCGTAGGTGCCGATGTAGAGTTTGCCGTCATAGTAAGACAGGCCGCCGAAGGGATTACCGGCCGAACTGTCATCGGGCAGCGGCGTCTGCCATGCCTTCGCGCCGGTCGAGGCGTTGAGGGCATAGACCTGCCCTCGTGAGTTGGGCCAACCGGATCCGCCCGAACCGTCGTTGATGGACGCGACATAGACAACGCCGTCATGATAGCAAGGCGTTGAACCGCTGGCGCCGCCGATAGTGTATTGCCAGTCGATGGTTCCGTCGGTTACGCCGTCGGTCGGGTCGTTGTTGACGGCGTAGAGTATGCCGTTGGTGCCGAAGCCGTCGTAGTCGGTGATGTATGCCTTTCCACCACCGGCGGCTGCGGTTGCGTTGACGACCGACTTGGCAAGCATTGTATCCCATTTCAATGCCCCGGTCGCGGCGTCCAGGCACTTGACCGAATTGGCGCCGCTGCCGACGATAATGCTTCCGGTTGCGGTATCGACCGTCGGCGAGGACCAACTGCCCATCTGGGGCAGCCCGACGTCGGCCGACCAGCTGAACGCGCCGCTATGCTTATCAAGTGCGATAATCGCCCCGTCGGTCGGGCTGAATCCGCTGCCCTTCTGTGCGTACACGAAAACATTTTCGCCGAAGATAACGGGCGAACCTGCACCCACAGCCGACCAACCTGTGTCGGACATCGCGTCGTCGAGAGCAATGCGCCAGTATTCCTGGTGCGCCACTGCCGGCGTCCCGGTCAGAACGGATTGCCGGGCGGAATTACCCGCCAGCGTCTCCCAGTCCCCAGCCGAGGCACCCGAAACCATCCCGGCGAGAATCACCACCGCCAGGACGCTTATTATTTTTCTCTCTCGTAGCATTTTTTTATCCTTTCCATCTAATAGATTCTAATCAAGGCAGGTCGGCGTGCCGCCGCAGGGAGGTAGGTATTGCGAACGGCACGCCCATCCTGCTATTTATTCCTTAACCGTCCCGTCTGCGACGAATCAGCACGCCGAAGCCGCCAATCGCCAGCAGGCACATCGTCGCCGGTTCGGGAACCGCCGTACCCGTAAGCGTCGCGGCGTTGAGATAGCCGTACGCTCCGTTTCCGCCATCGCAGGCAAAGACGATCTTGCCGGCGGCGTTCGCGTTGGCTGTGATCGTCCCCGTGGGGTTTCCCGTAAGGCCTGACATGAACCGGGCATCAATTTTCTTCGAGTCCAGGACGGCCATAGCCTCAGGGTCCCACAGTTCGACGTGCGTGTCGTAACCGTTGTACTGGTCGCCTCCCCAGCACATCGCCTTGATGGTTACTTCCGAGCCGGCCACAAGATTGCTGAACTCGATCCACAGGCTGTTCGAGTCGGTGGGGCTGGCATTACGCGAGCTCACCAGGACGCGGTTTTGTGCGCTTGAGCACCATTCCAGGCCGCCTTTTGTGTTGCCATAATCCCAGAACTGGCCGTCCTGGATGACTTTCATGTCGATGAACGTATCGGCGCCTGCCGAGTCGATTACGTCGGTCAGGCTGGCTGAAGTGCCGATGGTAACATTGTTGTAGTTACTGCACGACGTGCCGGAGCCGAAATTGAAGTAGATAGGCGCAGCCGAAACTGACGCCGCCAGAGATACCATCAATGTTACGGTAATTAAAATCTTCGTTGTTAAAGACATTTGCACACTTCCTTTCTGTAAAGTATCTTACTGTTGGTTTAGGTTGCGTCGCGGGGCGTGCCGGTTCGTCGGCCGCTTCGCGGCGCGCCGTTTTAACTCTTCTTCTTACGTGCTTGTTTTATTTTTCCTGACACTCCTTTCTTCCTCTTCGAAACATCGCCACCCCGCCGAGCACCAGCAGGCTTATCGTCGCCGGTTCAGGGATGGCCTCAACGTAGTTTATCTCCGTAGTGTAGTAGCCGAATACCCCGGCTGAATCGTCTGTTACGGTCCGCACTCGTACATAGGCAATATCGACCAGGCTGACCGGACTGCCCGAAGCGTCAATGGCCCAGTCGATGTTCATCAAATCGCCGCCGGGCGCTACGTCGGCGTAGCCCAGGTCGGCTTGCGAAAAGTAACTCATCGCAATTGCCGCATCGCGCGGGTCGTTCGGAAGGCCGTCGTAATTGCTTCCCTTCAGCAGATAGAAGGTTTCATCACGCCAGCCATCTTCAGTCGCTCCGCCGCCGGAGGTCTCGCGTGCGACCTCCACGAAGCCCGGCTCATACCAGCCGGTGAAGGGATTGCCGACGACATTAAGGTCGTTGCCGGAAACATTAGGAACCGGCGTTGAAAAGCCGAGGATAATCCCGACGGGATCGCCGTCGCCGTTGGCCGGGTTATCACTCCATGTGCCCAGAGAAACCAACCCGCCTATGCTGAGGGCCTTGCTTGGATCCGTATAGCCGGTATTCGCGTGCAGGCCCTCTTCGTAATTGCACATTACATCAGCAATCGGGCCTGCAAACATCACGGGTGTAAATACCATTACAACAGCAACCAATAGGATTCTTCTATCGAATAACATTTGCACAACTCCTCTTTGTAAGGTATGTTAACTGTTGGTTTAGGTTGCGTCGCGGGGCGTGCCGGCTTGCCGGCCGCTTCGCGGCGCGCCGATTGTTACATTTGGTGCGTGCTTTACTTCACCTGTGCTTCCTTTCTTCCCTTGCGCAGAAACGCCAAGCCGCCGATCGCCAGCAGGGCCATCGTCGCAGGTTCGGGAACAGGCGGATTTCCGGTGCCCCAGCCGTCGGCGTGCCAGCTCCAGCCGTCCCAACTTGCGTCGGCAATATCCCTTCCGTCGCAGCCAACCATGGACGTCTC
>DAOVFI010000267.1 GCA_030673005.1 Planctomycetales bacterium | reverse complement strand
GCCACCCGGACCGCTATCTGCCATACGGACCTGGTCGTAGCCGATTTCTCCGCGCTCAAACTTGAAAACGAAACGTTGAAGATGGACTGCGGATCGTCGGGCGAACATCAGATATCGCTGTTGTGGGGCGCCAATCTCGAAATTGACGGAAGCACGATCACCACCACCAACGATAATTACTTCCTGTGGCGGCTGACCAGCACGTCCCACTTCGGATACCCGGCTTTGTTTCAAACGGGCAGACCCGGACGACAGCCGGGAGGACTGGTACATCCGAGTTTCCAGGTGCTTCGCTTCAACAACTCGGTTATCGACAACTGTGCCTACCTTTTCATCGAATCCCCGTTCGAACTGAAGGTAACCGCAACGCAATTCACCCGGATTCACGAAACGGACATCGGCGAATACTCATTCGGATGCAGAGGAGGAACACACGTCTATGACGGGACACTGAGGAAGGAATTCGTCAGGGGCGATAAAGGGTTCTGGATACTCGCCCACAGTTTCGACATGCGAGACCTTCAGATGGACGACGTCTCCATATCACCCGCCTCGGGGGCCGGGCCTCTGGACCTTACCTTTATCCTCAGCGACGACAGGCGGATAATCACTCTTCGAAATTTCAACGCAGCGGACCAGAACCTGATTGTGCGAAAGAGCCGGATGATGCTCTCATACTGGTTCAACGACCTGGGAAAGGAATATAACGCCACCCTGTGTTTCGTCAACGGTCGGTTCGGCAATATCAGCGTCCCGACAGACAAGGCCTGGGCGGTGCCGAAATACTACCTGGACGTAAAAGTGGTGGATCAGCACGGTTCACCGGTTGAGGGCGCGGAGGTTACGGTCGCCAACGAGGTCGATGACGACGGATTCCCGGCCGAGAACATGGTCGGCCGATATGTCCCGACCGAGACACTGGATATCAGAAACCTGAACCTGTACACGGTGTATCCTTATACCCCTTACAGTCCGCTGCGGACGACGACAACTACGGGAAGCGGGCATACGCCGCCGCCTTCGGTTACGGCCAATACAATGATCCTGCCCGATTTCGTTCAGGACGAAAACGGCGCGCAGGAATTCACGTACACGATTACTGTCGAGAAAGACGGCAAGCAGAAGGTCGTTACCGGCGTCAATCCCGGCCCGGGGTGGTATCGTCCCGACCCGAACGCCCCGACCCACACAATCACCGTCGTACTCGATGCCGACGCCGCCGTCGTCGGTCGGGGCGTCTTTTATAACAACTCGGCCTTCGACGGAAACGATCCTGCCGCCGGCGCCGCCGATGACGGCGCGATTGCGCCGGACAAGGCCGCCCTTCTGCCGGGCGGGACGGCGACATTCGCCAATTACACCAGTTACAGCCGGGGCATTAACGGCGTCATGGTCGATATCGCGTCCCTGCCGGGCGCGCCGACCGCCGCCGACTTCACCTTCAAGATCGGCAACGACAGCATCCCCGCCTCGTGGACGGCGGCGCCCGCCCCGACGAGCATCACCGTCCGCAATGGCGCGGGAGTTGACGGAGCCGACCGCATAACGATTATCTGGGCCGATAACGTTATTGAAAAACAATGGTTACAGGTTGCAGTCAAGGCCACTGCCGCGACGGGACTGTCGGTCGATGACGTGTTCTATTTCGGAAACGCAATCGGCGAGACGGGAAACTCCGCCACCGACGCGAGGGTAACACCCACCGACCAGGTCAATACCCGCAACAACCCGCACACGCTCGGGCACAATCCAGCCGGGATCGACGACGCATACGACTTCAACCGCGACCGCAAGGTCGGTCCGACCGACGAGATACTGGCGCGCGACAACGGCACCAATTCCTCGACGGCATTAAAATTGATTACCGTGCCGTGATAGCAGGAAAGGTGGGCCTGACGGCCCAGCCTACACTTGTACTTCGCCGCTGCGGCGTCCGAAAAATCTCCCCGCGATTTTGACTCCCGCAAGAATTACCGCTACGCCCAGCAACGCCGCGGCGATTAGCCAGCCGTTGTCGCCCATGACGAACGTAACGGCTGCGATGACAGCGTAGCGTATCCATCGCCCGATGAAATTGGCGGCTGCGAACGGGCGGAGCGGGTAGCGATACGTCGCCGCCAGCATACGGATAACGTCTATCGGGATAGGAAGGATGTTGAATATCACCAGCAGGGCGAAAGGCCTCCGGCTGAACCACTGGGCGGCGCGGTCGTAAAATTTCGTCTCGCGCAGCCGTGCGACGCGCCTGTGACGCAGCACCAGCGTGAAAAGATGAAAATCGTGCAGGTTGGCGACGGTCGATGCGAACGCCCCGACACTAGCCACCAGCAGCGTCGTGATAATCAGGCTGTCGGACAGGTTCGCCTGCCGAGTGGCCAGGATCGCCACGAGCCAGCCGGTCGGGATGGGGAAGAACGTGCAGGCCAGCGAGATGTAGATTGCGAAGATGAGGAGTTTGAGGACGGGTCCAGCCGCCGTCGTTACGCCGCGGGGATCGTCGAAAAAGCCGCGCCAAGAGACACCAAGCCCGCCCAGCATGACCGTCGCAGTGATAACCAGCACCAGCAGATAAGTAACATATGCGGTCAGCCAGCGCTTCACGCTCAGCCCGTCGGATTCATCGGGAATTGTCTCCGGCGAATCAATGGTTTTCGTTGGTGATTCTTCCATCTTTCATATGCACTATCCGCCCGGCGGCGCCGGCCACCATAGGCGAATGTGTTATCATAACAATTGTCTGCCCGTCCTGTCGATTCGCCTTGCTCAGTAATTCCAGCAGGTTCTCGGCGTTTTCCGAGTCGAGGCTTCCGGTCGGCTCGTCGGCCAGGAGTATATCGGGCTTGTGCGCGATCGCCCGCGCGACCGCCAATCGCTGCTGCTGACCGATGGACATCTGCGAGGGTTTTTTTCCGGCAACATCTTCTACGCCCATCGCCCGCAGCAGTTCGTCCGTCCGTCCCGAATCCAGCCCGCGAATCCGCAGCGACAGTGCGATGTTGTCATACCCGCTCAGGACGCTGATAAGATTAAATCGCTGGAAGACGAAGCCTATCTTCCGCCTCCGCAGTTCGGCCCTGCCCCGCTCGCCCAGCCCGGTAGTATCGCGCCCGTCGATAATGACAGACCCTTCATCCGGCCCGGACATCAGGCCCAGCAGATGCAGCAGCGTGCTCTTGCCGCACCCGCTGGGGCCCATCACGGCCAGGAACTCACCAGCGCCGACGCGCAAATCCAGCCCGCGCAGTACGTGCTCGGTCGCCGAACCGCCGCCGAAGGACTTGTGCAGACCCTCGGCCTCCAGAATGTATCCGTTGTTGGAGTTGATCATCATTTTTTCTAGCCGCGAACTACGCGAACTACGCGAACAAAGCATTAAATTTTAAAAAAACTCGTCAAAAAACAAAGCAAACGAATATTCGGAAAATATGTTGTACTACTCATCCAGTTGCATCGTTTGCTGTTTTTTACTCTATTTTTCGTTCGCGTTGTTCGCGCAGTTCGCGGCAAATAATGCTTTATTCCAGGCTCAGCGTCTCCGCCACATCGACGTTTATTGCCCGCCAGGCCGGGTATATGGCTGCGAGCAGACCGCCGACCACGGCGGCGCCGGCGGCAATCAGTATCCATCTAACGGTAATCTGCACAGTCAGCAGCGGTCTGACCGCCTCGATTCCCGCCCCGGCGGCCGGCGCCAGCGCTATCCCTATCGCCGCACCCAGCAGCGTAAGCATCAGCGACTCGACCACTACCTCGCGCAGAATAAAACGCCTCGTCGCTCCCATCGAACGCAGGATCGCGATCTCGCGCCTCCGCTGGATGACCATCGTGTAGAGCGTTACCATGATAAACAGCATCGCCACGACCAGCGTGATGGAAATGACCGTGTCCACGAACGGATATATCATCGCTCCAAATCGACTTTCGAGCATTGCTCGATATTCGCCGACGGCCATTACCTTGAGGTGCTTGTTTTGCCGGATCGCTTCGACAGCCGCGCCTATGTGCGCGCCTTCACGGAGTTTTACCAGCAGCAGCGTGTACCGGCCCAGGGAAGCGTTGAACAGGAATTCCGCCGTCGCCAGCGGGATGAATATCCGCACCATCGCCCCGGC
>DAOVFI010000209.1 GCA_030673005.1 Planctomycetales bacterium | reverse complement strand
GCCATGCCCTTCCCGAAGGGATAGGCACCTGTCTGCCGACAGGCAGGTGTAGCGTATCCAAAAACATGCTTACCCGCTTCGCGTGAAAGCATGGCACCCGGCGTCATTGGTTCCTGGTTTATCAGAAAGTCGCTCCGGATGAATCCTTGATGTCGAACTCGGTCCACCGGCCCTTCTCGATCATTACGGTGCTCCAGTAGCCGACGCCGTCGTAACTGTTGAGATACAGTCGTCCACCGGTCTTCGAAACAATGGTATATTCACCCGGCGGCAGCGCGGCGCGATATGTCCCGTCCTTGCCGCTCCGGACGACCTTCACTAACGCCGGATGCTTGCGGTCGGGCTTCCTGAACGGCTTGACCTTGCCCTTGAAGACCCACACCGGCACCGACATCGGCGTCCGCCGACCGCCCGGCGGCCCGCCTATGCCGGGCATGAAGTTGCCCGTAAGTTTGACGGCCTTGCCTTTGACGCCCTGGGCGTTTTCCCATTTCTTACGATGACGCTCAAGCGGCTTGAGGAGTTTGTTCATAGCCTTGGCTGCATCGCCGTCGAGGACTTTTTGCAGACCATCAAGGCGTTCGAGCATCTTCAAATCCCAGCCGAGGTGTTTGTACAGGCGCATCTTGCCGACGTTGACCTGCATCGAATAAAACGGCCCGCCCGGCGGATCGATTTTGGCATTGGTAACGTCGAGCGCTTTGCCGAGGAACCCATCATCAGCCAGATGGTCGATGATCTTCTCGGCCTGTTTCTCGGAAATGGTATAATGATCAAAACCCGGCATGGCTTTGACATCCGCTCGAGGCACGCTTAAAACAACGCTCCGGTACAAGGGCTTGTCCTGCGGGCCGTGGTAACGCAGCGCAAGTATAAATGAATCTATACTGGCCTTGAGTTTCTTAACTCGCTCGGCCGTGGGGTCGGGCTTCTTGACTTCAAACTTCAAAATGCCCCTCGATTTGCCATCTTCCCACATATCCTTATCTTCCACCAAGAGATATTCCTTTCCGTCCTCTCGAAGAAAAGAAATTCTCCCTATGTAAGAATTATGTGGTGTTAATTTAAAATAGCTTGCAGCAAATATATCCTTTCTTTTCTTTGCCTTAGCCAGCCCGAGATCGTACATATAAATCTTGTCATCTCCCCGATTGGCATTCTCGACGACGAATAAAGTATTACCGCTGCCAAAAGCCATCTCTGGACCGCCATGTAGCAGGAAGATAAGTTTGCCGCTCTTTTTATTAACCCGATAGAGGTCTGCCCCAGCATAATCGGGCGACTGAAAGGCATGAATCACTGCGTAAATATTTCCTTTTCTATCTTTCAATAACCCCATGCAGGTATAAGGATAACCGCCCTCATTCTGAATTTTATAATCCTTCCCCCACTCGATTTCGCCGGCTTTGTTCTTTTTTGTGATGCGGAAGTATGTCTTTGGGAGAAGTTTGTTATTCTTTTCCAAACCTTTCGGGAAATGATTTTCGCAGGTATATTCATTACCCTGTTCCCCGATCCGTCTATGAGACAGACCGCCGTGAAATACATAGGGACTGTCCGGTATTTTTGCCCCCTTACCTGCCAATATTAATCCACATCCTTTATCCTTCAATGTCGCCTTTTGGAAGGTTTTAAATGCCTTTTCCTCCTCCCCAAGCAGTGAATAGGTAGCACCCAGACTACGGAGAATCGAAGGATTGTCAGGATCGGAGACTAACGCTTTCTCCAATAAGACCGTCGCCGCTTTAAGTTTTTCCTTCTTCGTGGCGGGTTTGTCGTCATTGCCATTAGCGGTTGGGGTCTTGTCCGCGGCGAATGTGTCCTTGTAGCCGCCCTGGAAGCCGATAATGAAGTGTACGTTCTTCCACCTCATCGGCACGCCTCCCCATCTGTTGCTCGGGACGTATTTGACGCGCCTGCCGGCCTTGATGTGCTTCAACGCCACCCGCCGGCCATACAAATAGCCAACGTCTTGCCGATAGTGGTTGAACATCACGGCGGGTTTCTCATGCATCCGTCCGAGGAAATCCTCCGGGTTATCCTTAAGTCCGGCCGGCGGTATCCCGGCTACACGGATAAGCGACCTGGCATACTCCAAAGCAGGGGGTATTGGTTTTCTTCGCCTTTCAGCCTCTTGCATCTTCTTGCGGAGTCCAGCCACATACTCATCCAAGGCTTTTAGATCGGGCACGTCCACACGAATGGAAACCGGGGCGCTGTTGATCCAGACAGGCGCGCCGCTGGGCGTGAGGGGGCCGGGGCAGTACCCCACGGTGATTTTGCCGCCGTCGGCGTTGATCCACGGAAAGAATTGCCATTTCCGTTTCAGGTCGATCCTGGTTCGGAAGAACACCTCTCCGATGCCGACGTCTTTGACTGGAATTACCTTCCCTGCCCCGTGCAGGGACCCACGCCTCCCGAATTGGAAACCAAGACTGCTCATGCGAATCCTCTTCGGCAGAACGGCATCCTTTGTCGCCTTCTTAAGTTCAAACGTAACAACGGGCGGCTCGCCGAGTTTGAAGGTCGGACGGTCCAGCACGACCCGTGCGGCTATGCCCCTGACCGGCTTACCCCACCCTGCCGCTGGCTGCGTGACGGCGGGGTTGGCCTTGACGGCCACGGTCAGCGTGAAGGTCCCGGCGGCAGGCTTGTCCTTCTCCCAGCCCCTTTTGTATTCCAGCGTCAACTTGGCCGTTCCCGCTTTTTTGGCGGTGAAGGTGAAGACATATTTCCCACCGCCGCCGACGCGGTGACGGATAAGCCTCCTGCCTCTGCCGGGAACGAGCCGGGGAGGTTGATCTGAAACATATTTCACCTTGCCGACCTGCCCAAGCGCATCGCCCTCGATTTTCCCGACCACCCACGAATAGCCCGTCGTTACGTTGCCCTTCAGGCGGATAATGATTTCCTGCCCGACGACGGCTGATACGGTCTTTCCGTTGGCCGAATCGTCCAGTTTCAGCGGGGCGAGTCCGGACGATGCGGCTTTTTCCGGCGACGGCAGCAGCCTGCCCTTTTTAGGATTAATCGGCGTCCCGCCGGTCAACTCCAGCATCCATCCCCGCACGTAAGACATCTGATAGTACTGCATCATCCCCCACGGCGTCTTGATGCGGTCGAACATCTTCGCGCCGGCGATGAGATTCCCGTCATAAGTAAGCCCGCTGAACCGCCTTTCGCTCTTGCTGCCGACGGCGCGGATGGTGTACTGATATTTCCACTTCCCGGAGGTGTACGTACCGGACTTTTTCGTGTCGATCTTCGCCGGCTTCGGTGTGGATTTTTCGGGCGTCGGCAGCAGCCGACCCTTGGTCAGATCGAGCGGGGTGTCAAGCGTTCCCCTGATCAACCAACCACCCCACTGGCCTCGGTGCCACCTGTCCTGCCATAGGCCGAAATACTGCATCAGTCCCCAAGGCGTCCTTATGCGGTCCCACCTCTTCGCACCGGCGATGGGCTTTCCGTCGTAGGTCAGAGTGCCGCCTCGCGCTTCCTTGCGACTACCGGCGCCAGAGATGACGTAAACGTACTTCCACTTGCCGGAGGTGTACGTGCCGGACTTTTTTGTGTCGATCCTGACCGGCTTCGGTTTGGGCTTTACCGGCGCGGGCTTGACGGTTACGGTCAGTGTGAAGGTCTTATTGGCCGGTCCCCGTACGGTTCCCTCTCCCCGCCTCGGCCCTGTCGGTACGACTTTCGGCCTGCGGTATTCCAGCGCCAGTTTGGCCGTGCCCGGCTTGACCGCGCCGAAGGCGAAGGCGAATTTTCCGGGTCCGAAATGTCCGACCTCAACGCCGGGCCCCCGGATATATTCGGCCCCGCCGATTTGTTTAATCGCGTCGCCTTCGACTTTCCCAAGCCGCCACATACGATGCCCGTCTGTCTTCAGACGTATGACAATTCTTTGCCCGACAATGGCCGAGACGGTCTTGCCGCCGGCCGAGGCGTCCAGTTCCAGCGCGCGGAGGTAGCGCAGGGCCGGCGACGGCAGCAGCCAGCCTTTGGCCGGATTAATCGGGCCGCCACCGGGCATCTCAAGCATCCATCTCCTGAGGTAAGAGTTTTGGAAGTAAGACTTTCGATGGTAAGGCTGATAGTACTGCATCGTGCCCCACGGCGTCTTGATGCGGTCCCACATCCTGACGCCGGCGATGGGTTTTCCGCCATAGGTCAGTAGTCCGGTTCGCCACTCGCGGGGCTTGCGGGGCTTGCCGCCGGCGCGGACGGTGTATTCGTATTTCCACTTCCCGGATGTGTACGTACCGTCTTTTTTCGTGTCGATCTTGACCGGCTTCGGAGCGGATTCGGCCAGCGAAGGCAACAACCGGCCTTTGGAATGACGAGCACGCAACCAGCAATCGACACGAGTTCGATGGTCCTCCTTTGGCACCCGGCCGAAATACTGCATCATTCCCCATGGCGTCTTGATCCGGTCGCCTTCCTTCGCGCCCGCGATCCTGGCAACGGGTTTTCCGTCGTAGAACAACAATGCATAGCGAATAAATCTCCCTTTGCCCGGGCCACCAGAGATGTATGTGTACTCATACTTCCACTTGCCGGTTGTGTACGTTCCGGATTTCCTCCAGTCGATCTTCGCCGGTTTCGGTGTGGTCGGCGCGGGTTTCTCGACGGCTTGCCGCCTGCCTGCCGGCAAGGCAGGTTTCGCTGCCTTCAGCGGCGCGCGGCAGTGCTCGCACTGACCGAGTTTGGCGGAACATTTCTTACACAACTTGAACGCCCCGCTGCCGGTGAATCCGCCGCACTCGACGCACTTGCCGACGGACATTATGAACATCTTGCCCTTGCACTTTTCGCACAGTTCAGCCCGCCCCGGCCCGGCGAGCACCAGCACAGTCAACACACCTAACGCAACTGCAATTCGTCTCATAGCAATGCTCCTTCCGTATCAGCGCACAATATCTCTTTTGTCCCTGCAACGCCCTGTTAGACGCTTAATCAGTAAAAAAGGTTTCGACATATTCGATATTTTCGACCCGGATTTTGCCCGG
>DAOVFI010000457.1 GCA_030673005.1 Planctomycetales bacterium | reverse complement strand
CCGCTCGGCCCGGTGATCACGATTAAACGTCCGTCGTTCGTCATTTATTGTAGGGTGTGGAAGGTTCTTTATCCTGCACCTGTCTGCCGACAGGCAGGCACCGAAACGCTTATTGGTTAATCGTGGTGTGCCTGCCTATCGGCAGACAGGCAGGATACTGAACCTGCCGCACCCTACCGACTATACCTGAATCCGAGAATTCTCTCACAATTTTAGGCTAATTTCAACTCTTCCTTTCTCCTCGTGGGCCGGCAACCTCCCACCAGGCCGGTCGTTGAATACGCCGGATCTCGTTCGTTCCGCAATGGATCTCACCGAATCCGGTGTGATAAGCCTTCCACACGTCCACAAAATGAACCTTTATGCCCAGGCGGGTCAGCGCCGTCCGAACCGGGGCCTCAAAAGCGTCGTCGCCGTTGATTCGCGGGCCTGTGGGGTCCGGAAGGATGGCATGCCCGTTGCAGACCAAGCCGTTGACGCAGTTGGGAATGACCGCGGCGCCGTTTTCAAACAAGGCCGGTGTTTCTATGAAATCATAGTCTTCGATCCCCAGACCTTCACGCAGGCGAGCACGGGTTTCGTGAAGGATATTCTGAATTTGAGCGTTTTCCTCCGACGCAGCCACCTTTTCCAGCAGTTCCGCCACTGTAGTCTCATGCGAACAATCTGCGAACACCGCCCGGTCCGCCGCCCCGCCGGACGCCGCCTTTTCCAGAATGCTCCCGGCAAGGGACGTGCTCGGCAGGAGAACGCGAAATCCCATACGGTCCGGAGCCGGGACGAAACTCACCACTTCATCCACATGCCCGATAAGCACCCACGAAGTGTCGATGAAAAGCGGCGGCCACTGGAGTCGTTGTGCTTCGAGGAAGGCGAGCACGTCGGGGTGCATCGACAAGTCTTTCTGGCGGCCCAGAAGGATTCTCCCGTAGGGGAACTCCCTGCCGTCGCGGGATTTGACCGGCGGGCTGACTTCAAGGTTGCCGTACCAGTCAACCCAGCGCGTCCCGGCCCTCGACTCGGCAGGGTCCATTACGACGGCGCCCGAGTCGATGAAATACCTGCGAATGTTGCTATCCAGCGTTTCGGTTTCGATTCCACCGTGCCCGGCGCGTATGCCGGACAACACCGCGACCGCCTGGCCGATACCCTCCGGACTCGGAGCGCAGATACGCCCCGCCTTCATCGTATCCCGCATCCAGACATCCAGTTCCGTTCCGTCATCGAATTCGAAAATTCGGAGCCGTGCGCCGGTGAGGTTAACGACAGGCCGAAAGATTTCCACGAATTCGGCGGTCCGAACGTTCCTGATCACCAGCACCTCCTCCACGGGATCCAGCGCGGACGTCAGAAGGAACGGCGCAACTCTGAAACGCGCACAGTCACAGGTCGATTCCGCGCCGCTGCCTGTTGCAACAGCGGCGGTAATTGTAAATTCGTCGATCCATTTGCGCGCCCGCCGACCTTCGGTCCGTGTGGAAGGTTCGGCGACCACGCTCAGCGTAATTTCCCGGTTCCCGCTCTCCCACGCAAGGCGCCAAAGCCCTTCGGCGCCCAGGTGCTCCCACCCGATTCGACGGCGACGAAATAGATGCACACTACCTTGCGATTCGTCGTCTGTGCGGAGGATTAGCATCGAATTTTCCGGTATGGGACCGTCCAGTCGTACTTTTATCGTTCCGACCTCGAGGGGATAAATTCCTCCGGCCACCTGCCACCGATTATCTTCGAGCCGTTCCGTCGCCCCGATATCGGGAATCGGCAGGACGATGGCGAAGCGTTTTTCAGTTTCCGCAAGCGGGAGCGGCTCGTCCACTACGCCGTCATGATTAAAGTCCGCGAGTATGCGAATTCCGGAAGGTTGATGATCCTGACGGTGCGCACCGTCGGAACTCTGATTGGGCTGGGGATCGCTCATGATAATTGTCATTGCAGGATGCTGAAAAAATGAATATCGAATAAAGTCGTAGTCGTAGGGTGTGCAGGTTCTGTTTCCTGCACCTGTCTGCCGACAGGCAGGCACCGAAACGCTCATTGGTTAATCGTGGTGTGCCTGCCTATCGGCAGACAGGCAGGAAACAGAACCTGCCGCACCCTACACCCTACGTCTATTCCACGTTCTGGACTTGTTCCTTGATGCGGTCGATGGCGGTCTTGATTTCCACAGCGGCCCGCGATATGTCGCCGTCGTTTGCCTTGGAGGCGATCGTATTGGCCTCGCGCAGCATCTCCTGTGCGAGGAAATCGAGTTTCCGCCCGGGCTGGTCGGTGTTTT
>DAOVFI010000533.1 GCA_030673005.1 Planctomycetales bacterium | reverse complement strand
GTATTTCTGCACGATTCGTGGCGATGCTTCATCGACCGAAAACACCATGCCGATCCTGCCGTCAAGAAGCTGTTTTCGCATCAGGACACGAGCTACCTGCCGATTCCTTTCGCCCAGCGGTGTCGTATCGTCTGGACCGGGCGTATCGACCAAGTCCGTAACCGTTCATGGATTTCTGGATAATTGCTATTTCGCCATGGGGCCGGATCGATTATGAATCCGGTATGGCACGATCGTTCAGGGAAAAACGAGTTCAGCAGGCAATCGAAACGGCGGTGACGCGGGCAACCGCGCCGCTGTTGAAACACATCGCCGAATTGGAGGAGGCGGTCGCCTGCTTGCAAGCGGAGAACACTCGACTGGAAGCCGAGAACGCTCGCTTGCAAGCGGAAGTCGCTCGGCTGAAGAAGGATTCCTCGACCTCGTCGAAGCCGCCGTCGAGCGACATCGTCAAACCGCCACCGAAACCGCACGGCGGAGGCGGTAAGCGTCGAGGCAAGCGCAAACGCGGCGCGCAGCCGGGACACCCACGCCACATCCGACCGGCGTTTTCGCCTGAAGAGGTCGATACGATTTGGCTCTACCAATACGACGAAACGCCGGAAGGCTACCGGCCGTTGGAACAGTTCCGCATCATGCAGCAAGCCGACTTGGCCGAAAAGCTGTACACGGTGACCGAACATCGGGCACGCCTGTACAAGAATCGTCGCACGGGCGAGATCATCACCACGCCGCTGCCGGAGGAGATTACGCGTGCCGGGCTGGTCGGGCCGCGACTGTCGGCGCTGATCGCCTACCAGAAGGGCGCCTGCCATATGTCCTACACGGTGATCCAGCGATTCTTCGATGACGTATTGCGTCTGCCGCTTTCGACCGGCCAACTGACGAAGGTCGTGCAGAAGGCCAGCGCGGCGCTGGAGCCCTGTTACGCTCAGTTGCAGGACGCCTTGCCCAGGCAGCGGGTGTTGAACGTGGACGAGACGGGCCATCCCGAAAACGGCAACGATCTCTGGACCTGGGGCTTCCACGCGCCGGGCCCCGGCGGGTTCACCTTCTTCCACATCGACCCGTTGCGAAGTTCGGCGGTACTGAAACAATTCCTCAGCGAGACGTTCACCGGCGTGGTGGGCTGCGACTATCACGGGGCCTACCGTAAGTTTCTCCGCCAGACCAGCGCGGTGATGCAGTTCTGTTGGGCCCATCTGATTCGCGACGTGAAGTTCCTCACCACCCTTACCGACAAGGCGACGCGAAACTTCGGCGAGCGACTGCTGACGAAGATCCAGGCGCTGTTCCGCGTGTGGCATCGCCGCGAACGGATGCCAGCGGGGCAATGGAAACGCGCGGCCTGGCGGGCGCGGCAAGCCGTGCTGAAGACGGCACGTCGTCCGCCATGTCGCACCGAGGCCCAGAACATCGCCAAGCGGTTTCGCCAGCACGGTCGCTACTACTTCACGTTCCTGGAGATCCCGGGCGTGGAGCCGACCAACAACGCGATGGAGCGGGGCTTCCGCCAACTGATCATCGATCGCAAGGTGACCCAGGGAACGCGTGGTAAGCGAGGCCGCCGTTGGTGCGAGCGAATCTGGACCGTGCTGGCAACATGTGCCCAGCAAGGACACTCCGCCTTCGCCTTCATTCACCAATCGATCGTGGCCTACTTCAGCAAACACAGCTTACCCTCACTGCTGCCTCTGCCCCCGTGAACGGTTACGCAACTTGGTACTTGCCGCTTTTCATCCAGATGCGATTGAACACGAAGTCGGTCGCTTCGATCTTCGCGTCGTAGTCGCCGTTGTTCGTGCTCGGCTCGGTGCTGAGCGACGGATTCGTCCACATATAGACGTCTT
>DAOVFI010000439.1 GCA_030673005.1 Planctomycetales bacterium | reverse complement strand
GGGTAAAACATACGGTTTGCGAGAAGGGGTAGGACCGTGCCCGGCGTAGGTCTCGATCAGGACTTTCAACGCGTCGGCGCCGCCGGCCAGTCGGGAAACGTCCAGTTCCTTATGATACCTGTTCAGTGCGCCGACGGGACGGCCTTTTACAAAGACCACCGACTCGGTGTCGGTGTCGCCCGTGAGAACGAAGCCCTTGCCCTTCGGCGCGCGAGGGATTTTTACATTGCAGCGGAACCATCCGTACTGCCATTTCCGCCCCCACTTTCGACCGATGCGAATCGGACGATACCGCAACCGGTCGGCCCGGGCCGGGGTAAGGAAATCATTCGTTACGGCAAATTCCGTCGGCAACTCCATAACCGGTCGGCGAACCAGATCGCCGATAGCCTCCAGCCAATTCTCCACACGAACTTTCCAGACAGTCGGCATCGTCATTTTTAAAAATCCTTTTCTATTTCGGAACAGGAACAAAAAGGTACAGGAACTGCGACTAATTGGCAATTACAAGAATTCCAGCGACGCAATCGGCTCGATGTAACTGGTTTGGTCTTGCAAACCGGATCGGGATATGCGATGATATTAAAGGTTTGGAAGGGAGTCTGTGTCATGTCGTTAGCGCCGAACCAGGCCGTTGGTTGCCTGGAGAAACTTGTCGGACTGGAAGCGACGCTTCTTGAGCGCCTTGAGGCCGCTACCGGTGAGTTCCAGCGTATTGAATGTCTCGATGAGGAACAGCGTGCGGAGATCCATACTATCATCGAGGCGATGAAACATGACGTACGGTCCCACGTCGCAGAAGTCCGCGCTATGACGGAGACGATTGCCCCGGAGTCCCCCAATGCCTGAGCGAGCGATACTCCGCGAACAGTTCGAACAGATGCTCCGGACGGCTTCAGCGGCGGTGGTGGAATACGATCAACTTACCGAATCGACGGCGGACCCTCTCCGGCGCGACCGGCTCATCAGGCTCATGCGCCACAAGCACCGGCACGTGGAACTGGCGGAGCGATTGCTCGAAATCCTCGATGAATAACACGAAAACGGCGAAATATCAGCTTGGTGTAATCGGCGCGGGGAACATGGCTGAAGCCCTTCTGCGAGGGATACTGTCGTCCAATTTAATCGCCCACAATGCCGTGATCGTTTCCGATCCGCAGTTTTCCCGTCGGCAGTTTTTCACCCGTGAGTTGAGCGTTACAGCCGCCGACGACAACACCATACCGGCGCGATGTCCTCGCCTGATTCTTGCGGTCAAGCCGCAGGTCATGGGTGAGGTGCTGGACGGTCTGGTCGAGGCGGTAAGTCCCGATGCGATGGTCATCAGCATCGCTGCGGGTATTCGCTCGCAATTCATCTTCGACCGTCTCGGCGGCAAAGGCAGAATCGTCCGCGTGATGCCCAATACGCCGATGCTGATCGGTGAGGGAATGAGCGCTGTATCCGCCGGACCGGGCGCTACTGATGCAGACCTGGCGTGGACAGAGAAGATATTCGCCGCTTCCGGCAGGACCGTCCGCGTTGACGAGGAGTTAATCGACGCCGTCATCGCCGTCAGCGGTTCCGGGCCGGCGTATTTCTTCTACCTCATCGAGGCAATGGTCGAAGCGGGCGCAGCCGAGGGTCTCGAACGGGAAATGGCGCTCGAACTGGCAATCCAGACCTGCCGGGGAGCGGCTGAACTGCTGGTGAGTTCCGGGGAGTCGCCGGAAGTCCTGCGGGCGAAGGTTACCAGTCCCGGCGGGACGACACAGGCGGCCGTCGAGTCGATGGAATCGTCCGGCGTAAGAAAGGCCCTCATCGCCGCCTTCCAACGAGCGGCCCAACGGTCGCGCGAACTTGGAAAATAAGGCCGCAGAGACGCAGAGAGCGCAGAGAAAGATTTTTTTGTGCTTTTGGCGGGTGCACCCAACCTACGACTGAAGATACCTAATACTACAGCGCGAGTTATTCCAGTCGTTTGTAGCTCAGGCCCGAAGGGTCGGTCAGATGTTAGCCGGGCCCGGGAGGGCCCGGAGCAAGTCCGAAACAATCCAGAGCCCCAATGGGGCGACAGAGGGTTTTGCAATTGGGGTAATTTCTGTCACCCCTTCGGGGCTGTTGCTCTAACTTCCCGCCGTCCGGGGGCTTACGCCCCCGGCTAACTTCTAGTCGGCCCTTCGGGCCTGAACAACGATCTTTTGGGTTAAATTGTGCTGTAGTACTAATTTCATATTTATTTTACATCTCTGCGTTCTCTGCGTCTCTGCGGCCAATTATTTTTTCGGTTTCGGCCAGGCGTCGGGTCCGGGCAAGTCCTTCAGCGACCGCTGCTTGCCGGCCAGGTCCAGCACAGTCAGGGCCAGCACGTCCATCGAATCGACCAGAGGTACGGGCGCATCGTCGGGGCCGAGAGCGAGCG
>DAOVFI010000098.1 GCA_030673005.1 Planctomycetales bacterium | reverse complement strand
TGGGCGATACAGGACTCGAACCTGTGACCTCGCGGGTGTGATCCGCACGCTCTAGCCAACTGAGCTAATCGCCCGTATTCGTTACTCCGGATATATCCTTACTAAATTGTAAAGCCGGAAAGGCGAACTGTCAAAGACTCTGGTGCACGGGCGAGACGCCCGCGCCACCTTCACCGCCGCCGAGTATTCGCAGGGCGGTCAGGAAATCTTCGGGCAGCGGAGCGCGGAGGTGAATTGTCTTGAGCGTTCGCGGATGCTGAAACTCAATCTCGACGGCGTGAAGGGCCTGGCGCGTGATGATGGGGTCGCAGGCCGGGCCGCCACTGCCGTCCATCTGACTCCGGTAGATCGGTCCGCCGCCGTAAGTCCGGTCACCGACGATCGGATGGCCAAGAGAACTCATGTGAACGCGCAACTGGTGCGTCCTTCCTGTCTTCGGATACAACTCCACTAAGGTGAACCCGCCGGAAATCGCGCCGGTACCCGTCAGTCGCTTCAGGACGCGGTAGCGCGTTACGGCCGACTTGGTCTGGGCGGGCATCTCCCCGCCGGTGCGCCGGCAGACGGCGTATCGCTCACGAATCCGCCGGTGCGGCCCGATAGGCGCGTCGATAACGTCCCCGTCCAGTTCCATCTGCCCGTGAACGATGGCCTGATATGTCTTGTGAATCCTGCGGAGTTCGAACTGCCTGCCAAGCCGCCACAGAGCGAGTCTCGTCTTGGCCAGCAGGATCACTCCGGTCGTGTCGCGGTCGAGCCGGTGGACGATTCCGGGGCGGCATTTGTCGCCGCGATCGGGCAGGTCGTCGAGACTTTCCGATTTCCCGCTGCGCTGCTGAAAATAATACGCCAGTGCGTTCAGCAGTGTCCCGGCGCGATTGCCCCTGGCCGGGTGTACGATAAGACCGGCCTGCTTGTTAACGGCGATAATGTCCGAATCCTCGTAAATAACATCCAGCGGGATCGGTTCGGGTGCGATAACCAGTTCTTCCGGCTCGGGCAGGAGCATCTCGATGACGTCGCCGGTCCGGATGATGCGGGAGGGTTTTACTACCTGCTGATTGACGGTAACGGCCCCTTCGCGGATGTACTGCTGGAGAGCGGTTCGGGACAAATCGCCCAACCGTCCGGCGAGGTACTTATCCAGCCGGCGGTCAGGCAGTGCGCGGCGAATGTCGATGCGCAGACGCCGAAGTCCGTCGGCTTCCATCTCGGCCGGCGTCTCCACCACCTGCATCCCCACGCCGGGAGCGTTCTTGTGAACCTTATCGGGCATCTTTCCTTCGACACGCAACCTAATGCTCTGTAACACCATTATTCCAGGCTCTGTCAACCTTAAATCTGTTGGTGGCACAGGTTTGTAACCTGTGTCAGCCGCACAGGTTACAAACCCGTGCCACCACAAGATGATTGACAGAAAACTAGATGCTACAGACTACTGACGCTAAACGGCAAGCCGATACCCGAAGCCGGCTTGCCGCTTGACGAACGAAACCGTTATGTGTTCGAATCCTATGTCTTGACCAGTTCCAGGGCTTTATCGACGGCGCTGGCTGCGTCCGGCGCGTAACCGTCGGCGCCGATTTCGTCGGCGTAAC
Source organism: Planctomycetales bacterium (assembly GCA_030673005.1). Classification (GTDB taxonomy): domain Bacteria; phylum Planctomycetota; class Phycisphaerae; order SM23-33; family SM23-33; genus DAOVFI01. The sequence continues at coordinate 6,824 of DAOVFI010000098.1, read as the reverse complement.
TCTGGGTAACCGGTGCACCGCCGACCATTGTCATTACGTCCAGCCCCGCCTCCTTGACTGCCTTGATGATTTCGGGCATCTGCGGCATGGTCGTAGTCAGCAGCGCGCTCATCGCGATTACCCTGGCGTTGCTGTTTTTGACGGCCTCGATGAACTTGTCCGGTCCGACGTCGGTACCGGCATCGATAACCTCCAGCCCGCCGCCCTGGAGCATCATTCCGACGAGGTTCTTCCCGATGTCGTGAAGGTCGCCTTTGACTGTCCCGATAACAACCACGCCGATCGGCTCGATACCTCCGGCCTTCAGATGCGGTTCGAGGATGTCCATCCCGCCGTGCATCGCACGGGCGGCAATAAGAACCTCCGGCACGTACACTTCGTTATTCTTGAAACGCGCGCCGATGACGTTCATCCCGCCGATCAGACCTTTTTCGAGAATGTCCGCGGGACCGACGCCTTCGTCGATTGCCTTTTGTGTCAATTCCACTACTGTGTTGCGGTCGCCCTTAATCAGGGCGTCGGCAATTGCCTGTAAATCTGCCATGAATTCCTACCTCTCTTCTGTTACCGGATTATCTCAATTATAGAAAGCCGGGACGAAGCCCCGGCAATCGCTACGATAAAATACCGGGGCTCCGCTTCGCTGCGTCCCGGCCTGCCGACCAACAGTGGATTTTACCATATCGAGGATAAAGTGTTAGAGAAATTTTGATTATTTCTTGACTTCGATCCGGGCCGGTTTTGAAGTCGTCCCGCTCACTGACGGAACGGTTGCCGGCATAGTCGCCGGAGCGGTCGTCGGCATAGTCGTCGGGGTGATTGACGGCATAGTCGTGGAGAATCGGACCTGCTTGCGCCAAACATCCAGTTGTTTCAATCGCAATCCTGCATCAACCGCCACGGGAAAGCCTTCGCCGACTATTCGGCGCACGTGCTCGAATTCACTCCGGGCCGACGTCCAGTCTCCGGCGTTCTCCGCCAATACCCCCAGACCAAACCTGGCCTTTGCGACAAATATCTTCCTTTGAGAATGTCTATCGACAACCAACCGGTAGTATTTTTCCGCCTTTTTACGGTGCTCCAGGCTTTTATCTGTCTCTGATCGGATCAGGGCGATGCCGTGCTGCCCGGCGTGAAAATTCGCTACATACAGGCACGCCGATGCCGACACTACCGGGTCGGATGCATTTTCGGCCAGGTCGATGAGTCCGGTCAGGGCCGAAGCCTGCTTGTCCGGATCGAGTACGTCGTTCCTGAGCGATTCGAAACGGCTCCTCTGTTCGACCAGTTCCGCGGCGCTTCGGCTGCGATAGTGCCAGGCAATCAGAACCACGATTAACACCGCCAGGCCCACTCCCCAAATCCAGTTGCCGTAGCGGTTGAAGAACCTTTTCATCTGGCCCAGCTCGTGGGCGAGAACGTTTTCTTTCAATTCGTGCCGTCTTTGCGATTTCATTTCCTGGAATTTTTCCCTGTCTTTTTCAATTCGGGTGTCTCGATCCGCCCGGTGGTCCACAACTGGACTTTAATGTAGGTCGGATGGAGCAGGCTTCCGTTGGTGATAATCACCTGGCAGCGTTCCATTTCCTTCCTGAAATCCATCCTGATGTCGCCTTGTGCGAAGATGTCCGTATCGAACATCCAGCGGTGGGTGGGCATCTGCCGCTTGTAGAACCGGGCGACAACCCACTTGTCGGCGCTGCCTCTGTAGAGGTGGTCAACGTAGCGCGCGCCGCCGCCGGCAAAATTCCGGCTGTGCCTCTCGTCCAGTTCGAAGCCGATCGGTATGGGCATGTCCGCTATCGGTGGACGGGCCTTGGCGATCAGTTCGATCGGCGGGGCTACCTCGCGGTGTCCGCCGGAGGTAGTCTCAAGTTTTTCCGGACTGTCGTTGCATCCGCCCAGCGACAAAACCAACGCAGCCGCCAGACATCCTGTCAGACTTAGCGTTTTCATAATCGCCTTCCTCTCAATAAAAGGTTATCCGTAATCCGTAATCCGTAACCTGTAATCAGTAACCCGTAACCCGTAATCTGTAATCTGTAATCCGTAACCGCTTCGCAATTACCTATTACTGATTACGGGTTACTGATTACCTATTACTGATTACCAATTACTGGTTACTGTTTTCCGACGTCTGCCAGGCCGGGCCTTTCGCCTTTGTTAATTTGACTATTATGACGGGATTGTCAAGATGTTGCCAGAACAATATAATTATCGGCTCAAAGCGGCTTCTGTAATCAGCCCTGTTAATTGCGGATTGCGGATTGACGATTGCGGATTTTTTTAATAATTCGTACCGCTAACGTTCGATTTCTCGAAATTCTGTAAAGATTTCCATTCAACCACAATAACTTGCAGGCTTTGTCCTACGGGTGGGAAATATGCCCTTGAACCATTATTGGCCGGCAAAAAGCGCGTTTATCGCTTTATGGGCTGCCAGCGGGTTGCCCTGTAGAGGCGGCATCCCACCGAACAGTCCGTGGTGAAAGTGCTTCGAAAGGCGAAAGACCCGCTCGCAGCCAGAATGACTTTCACCACGGGCTGCTGGAGGACATCAATATGTTGAAGCCCGGAAGAAAACAAGATATTATTCTCCTGCCGGATCGGAGGACAGGGCAACGCAGGCGTGCGACCCGAGCGCCGATTCGGTGGCTATACAGCGGGAGTGCCTGGAACAATCCTGGCCCTTCTTGTTCCTGCTGTCCGCTGGTAGCCCAATGCGATAAACGCTTTTTTCTATCTCCCAATTGATAGATAGAGCCAGTCAGTTACTGACTATTGGACAGTGATTACTTTGGTTGCTGCCGAAGGCCGCGCCGTGTAATTCGTGGACTGAATTACAGATTCTATTTTGCTTCTGGAAGAAATCGCAAATTGACAGAACCGGTCGCGTGGAATAAACGTATCAACTTTCGACCGGCGGTCGGTTATGCTGACTCATACATATATATACAGGCATCAGCCGGAACTTGATATCTTTTACGGAGAAACGAATGGCTCATGACATCCTGAAGGACTCGGTCGAGGCGCAGACCTTCCGGGCAAGCGTACTCATCGTCGGCATCCTTTTGGGAGGTGTGCTGATACTTTGTTCTTATCTGGCGCCGCTGCTTCCGATTTTTTCCGACGCCACCTTTGAAAGCGAAGGGCAAAGCCACAATTTCTACGCCGCCATCCTGGCCCTGGGCGGTGCGATCCTTCTGGGAATTCCCATCATTGTCCACGCGGCCAAGGGCATATTCAAGCACGCGGTTCACATGGACGAGCTGGTCGCCTTGGCGGTCATTGCCGCCATAACAGCGGCCGATTATCGAACCGCCGGCGTGGTGGCGTTCTTCCTGCTGCTGGCGAACCTGGTGGAGACCCGCACCGCCCTAGGCGCGCGGGCGAGCATCGAATCGCTCATCCGCATCTCACCCACCAAGGCCCATCGCCTCAGTTCCGACGGCACAGAAGAACTGGTAAATCCGACAGCCCTAAGCCCCGGCGACATCGTCCGCGTTCGACCCGGGGATAATATCCCCGCCGACGGGTTGATCGTCTCCGGCGAGACGTCCGTCAACCAGGCGAACATTACCGGCGAATCGCTTCCGGTCGATAAGGCCGTCGATGACGAGGTCTTCAGCGGCACGTCCAATCAGGCCGGCGTTATCGACGTGAAGGTAACGCGGGCGGGCGAGGACACTACCCTGGGCAAGGTCCGGCACCTGATTTACCAGGCCCGGCAGACGCGCACTCCGATCATGCGGCTTATCGACCGCTACGCCGGCTGGTACACGCCGACGATCGTGATGCTTGCGGGAATAGTGCTGTTTTTCACGCGCAACGAAGGGGGAATGGAACGGGCGATCACCATGCTCGTGGTCGCATGCCCCTGCGCGCTGATCCTGGCAGTCCCAACGGCGATGGTCGCCGCCCTGTCGTGTGCGGCAAGGCTGGGTATCCTTATTAAAGACGTCTCCACGCTGGAGGTCGCCCGTAACCTGACTGCCATTATTTTCGACAAGACCGGCACGCTGACCACCGGCAAACTGGCGGTTACACGTCTCCAACCGGCGCCCGGCATAGACGGGGCCGAACTGCTGACAACGGCGGTGGCCGTCGAGCAGATGTCAAAACACCCCGTCGCCCAGGCGATCGTAAGAATCGCCGCCAAGGCGAAAATAACTCCGCCTGAACCGGTGGAATTCCAGGAATTCGCCGGAAAAGGCGTCAGGGGCAACGTTGACGGCCAGACGATCCTCGTCGGGCGGAAGACATGGCTGGTTGAACAGGGCATTGACATGTCAGTTATGTCCGATCCGGACATGACCGAACCGGAAGGGCTTTCGACGTTGTTCGTAACCCGTGGCTCAAAGATGCTCGGATGGGTGGGACTGGAAGACCGCACCAGACCCGATGCGCGAAAGGCGCTTGAAGACCTCCGCGAAATGGGCATCGGCGAACTGGTGATGGTTACCGGCGACCAGTGGTCCGTGGCCCGCAGGGTCGCAAGGGAAATGGGCTGCACGGAAGTCCAGGCCGAGGTCCTGCCGGCCGACAAACTGGAACTCGTTGCGGCCCTTAAGCGGCAAAAACAGACAGTCGCAGTCGTCGGCGACGGCGTTAACGACGCACCGGCGCTGGCGGCCGGCGACCTGTCCGTAGCGATGGGAGCAGCCGGCTCCGACGTGGCGATTAATTCCGCCAGTATCGCTCTGATGAACAACGACCTGGCGCGGTTGCCGTTCCTGATTCGTCTGTCGCACAGAACGATGAGCGTCGTTCACCAGAACCTGCTGATGGGGCTGGGATTCATTGTGGTGCTGCTGATACTCGGCGCGATGGGATGGGTAAAGCCGATCCTTGGGGCTATCTTCCACTTCACCGCCGCCTGCGTAGTGATCTTCAACAGCGCCCGCCTGGTGCGGTTCGGCGAAGAACTGCATGAACCCGCAGAAGAAGAGCCTAAGCCACGAGTAGAGGCCGTACCGGTTTCGTAGCCGGTAGGCCGGGCCGGAGCGAAGCGGAGACCCGGCAATGCAGAAGAAGCCCGTAGGGTGCGGCAGGTTCTTCTCCCTGCACACCGCGAGTGATAGATGGGCGTTTCGGTGTGCAGGAAACCTGCCTTCGCTAAAGCTACGGCATGGCAAGCAAAACCTGCCGCACCCTACTGTTCCTTGTGAAAGATTGCGAAATGATGTCTCGTCCTTGGCAACAACAGAATTATCGCTATTATCGCTGCGGCGATGACGGCCGCCATTGCCTGCGCAGGTATGTCTGCGGAGGAGCGGAATGCCATGATTGCGACAAGCCCCATCGTCAGTCCCGCGCAGACGAGCACGAAATAATACGTCCACTTTACGCCGCGTCCGAACCAGCCCCACAGCAGCCAGCCGAACACCGCCAGCCCCGCCAGCAAGGCCGTCCCGGCCGCTACGATAACCCACGTCGTCTCTGCCACACCGGCAAAAGCCGCAATCGCCTTTGCCGTATCCTGGTTCTCCATAACTGTCAGAGCGACAACAGCGGTCCAGACGGCGGCGGCTCGGCCCGACCATGCCAGAACCGACACGGAAAGCGGGGCCACGGACCCGACGGACTCGACCTGAACGGCCAACTCACGCCTCTGGAACAATGCCATGCCGACGGCAAGGATAGCGATTATCTGGCACGCGGCATAAGCGGCGGTAAGTCCCACGTAACTTGCCGGAATGGTCTTTCCGGCGATAAGGGCGTCCAGGGCATAGAAGTACGGCAGGTTCGGCCAGAGGAGATAGGCCGCCTTCGCGGCGGAACTGACGTCGGCGAATCGACCGAAAAGGTACTGCGTTATCGTCCCGATGAGAAAAAATCCGAAGCACACCAGCAGCGTCATCACCTGCCCGAGGCGCGTACTGGCCGCCACCGCCACCGCCACGAAAACCAGAACCGCAAACAACATCAGCACGATCGTAATCAGCAATCGACCGGTAATGACGGGCGGCGGCTTCAAAACAGGCTTGGCGTTCCTGACGCCGCGGAACCTCTTGAGATCGCGGACTGCGCCGGCGGGGCTTCTGTGAAGTTGTCTGGTAAAACCGAGCGTTACAACGCCGTTTTCACGATCGATTTTCCGGACCTCGTAGCCCTCATCGGTGATCCGCTTAAAGAACACGTCCATCGCCTGCCAGCTTTCCGGCTCGATCAGGACGACTTCCGGTTTAGGCATGGGCGGCACGTCATAACCCGGCGGGACGCTCGTCCAGCCCTTGCCGACGAAGATTACAGCCGCCATCGCCACAGTAAGCAGAATCACCCCGAACCAGACGGCCGAGGAGGCGAAATTCCATCCGAAGAAGTAGTTGCAAAACAGCGCCGCAGCCACCGCCGCGCCCACCGCCGAACAACCGAGCACGATAACGGGGTAATCGATCGGATCGCTTACCCGGGACACCACCTGGTGCCGGACGGTCATAAGGAATACCAGCGAACAGACGTAATACGCCACCACTATCGCCGCCGCTACGCCTACGAACTTGCCGCCCACCACCAGCGGGCGCGGCACGGGCTTGGAGACAACCATCAATATGGTCTTCTCTTCAATCTCCCGACTGAGCACGCCCGAAGCGCTGAAAGCGGCTATGAGCAGTCCGGAGACCAGAAGTGTCGAAAGACCCAGGTTAATCAGCATCTGCTGGTCGGTCTCGCGATACTCGGCCGCTCCCCTGCCCATCGTCCAGCCCGACAGTGGCAGGTCCAGAACGAGCACCGCAAAGGTTATGAGGATCAGCACGCCGTAAATCGGCTGGCGAACCGCCTCGACGAAAGCGTTCCTGGCTATTGCAAACAATCGTATCATT
>DAOVFI010000635.1 GCA_030673005.1 Planctomycetales bacterium | reverse complement strand
TCCCTGGTCCAGACGATAGGACGGTGCGCCCGCAACGTTGATGCCCGGGTTTTCCTGTACGCCGATCGCGTTACCAATTCGATGCGCCGGGCGATGGTCGAGACCGGCCGGCGGCGCGAGGCGCAACTGGCCTACAACGCTGAGCACGGGATCACTCCGCAGACTATCGTCAAGGCGATTCGTTCGGCCCTTTCCGATCAGATTTCTGCCCGTCGGACCGCCCGCCAGGCCGTCGGGGCCAGTGAAGACGAGTATGATCTGAATCAGGTCATCGCCGAACTGGAGGCCGAGATGCTCGAAGCGGCCGAGGCCCTCGAATTCGAAAAGGCCGCTCGACTCCGCGACGAAATCGCCGAATTGAAGGGCGCCGAGGCGCCAAGGCAGACGAGGAAGAAGCCGCGAACTGCGCGAACAACGCGAACAAAAAAACATAGGTGAAAGAAATGTGCCGCCCCTTAAGGGACTAAAATTTCCTGTTGGGCGGGTGGCGTGGTCGCTGTTTTTGCGACCACCTGCCTGCCGGCAGGCAGGCGTTTGCGTCGAGTTGGCATTAACGTGGCCGAAAACACCGCGACCACGGCGCCCAGTCGCTTTTCCCGGATGTCCGGAGATGAACCTGTCCAACCCCTCTTTATAAGCCCGCCCGGAAGAGATGTATCCGTCATTGTGGGAGCCTGTGATTTCGAGAAATTCCTTCGGCTCGCCGGCGGCCTCGAAGATCGCCTCGCCATGGGCGAATGGTATCATCTCGTCGTCTCGGCTGTGAACGACAAGGACCGGACAGGAAACCTTCGTAATGTCCTTCTGCGCATCGTACTTATAGTGAGACAGCAGGGAGATAAGGAATCGTGGAAGGAAAGGATAAATCTCCGAACCCATCTGGGAGACTGACGTACATGTCGATTCAATGATAAGTGCTTCAGGCTTGCGCTTCCCGGCAAGGTTCACGGCGACCGCCCCGCCCAGGGACCGGCCGAAGATGATGATTTTCCCAGGCTCAATGCCACGCTGCTCGACGAGATATTGCCACGCCGCCTCGGCGTCAAGGTACGTGCCGTCTTCGCTGGGTTTACCTTTGCTCTGGCCGTAGCCGCGATAGTCGATAATGAGAGTGTTGAGGCCCAGGTTGTTGAAGATGCGGAGCGAATCCAGGCGGTGCGAGATATTCCCGGCGTTGCCGTGAAAGAAAAGCAGCGTGCCTCTGGCGTTATCGGCCGGCACGAACCAGCCGGTAATCTTCACACCGTCGCCGGTAACGATTTCGACTGACTCATAAGGCAGGCCCATATCGTCCGGCTTCATCTCTTTTTTGCGATCGGTGAAATAAATAAAACGGGATTGTAACAGATAAAGCAAAACAATAAAACCTTTGTAGTTAAATATGAGTATGCGAACGACCGCCCGGAACAATTTGCGGACTTTCCGGAC
>DAOVFI010000150.1 GCA_030673005.1 Planctomycetales bacterium | reverse complement strand
GGCGAGCGCGGCGTGCTGATGGGCGCACTTGCGGGCATCATGGAGGCCCAGTACGACACGCTGCGCAAGCACGGCCACAGCCCGTCCGAGGCCTTCAACGAAACCGTCGAGGAACTGACACAAAGCCTCATCCGCCTGGTCGATGAGAACGGCATGGACTGGATGTACGCCAACTGCTCCGCCACCGCCCAGCGCGGCGCGCTGGACTGGAAGGGCAAGTTCAAAAAGGCCGTCATGCCCGTTTTTAAGGAACTCTACAAACGTGTCGCCGGCGGCGTCGAGACAAAGCGAGTCCTGACCGTCTGCGGCAAGGCCGACTACCGCAAACGCCTGGACAAGGAACTGTCGGTAATGGGCAATTCCGAGATGTGGCGCGCCGGTGCAGCCACCCGCGCCCTCCGCCCGAAAGAAAAAGCCAGAAAAATCACCAAAGCCACCAAAGGCGTCGCGGGAAGAAAGGCGAATTAATCACAAACGCAACCCCAGACTCGCCTTTGATTGTATATAATGGTATGAAAAGCAGGGGTAGCAATAATGGTGCGCCAATGACAAATTCTTTCACAGCCGTGTACAAAAAGATGGGCGATTGGTACGTAGCCTACGTTGAGGAACTGCCCGGCGCCAACACGCAGGGAAAGACGCTCGATGAGGCCAGGGCGAATCTTCGTGAGGCCGTGCAACTCATCCTTGAAACCAACCGCCAACTGGCGGAAGAACAGGACACCGACAAAGATGTCCTCAGGGAAGAGCTGACGGTCGAAGCATGAAACGCCGCGACCTTATACGGCATCTGCTGGCTAACAATTGCACTCTGGCACGCGAAGGGGGAAATCACTCGATCTGGTTCAACAGCCTGACCCGACGGACTTCCGCCGTACCCCGACACCGAGAAATTCACGAATTCCTCGCCAGGAAAATATGTAGGGATTTAAACGTCCCCCTGCCGTAAGATCCGCGTGGCCGCAAACACCGCGGCCACGGCACCCGGCCGTACCGAAAGTACTAAAGGAGTTCCAGAATCTTTTGACTAGGTTTAAGGGAACGGTTTAAGGGGTTTATTGGGAGAGTTTAAGGGGACGGAGCCATTGTTGTCGAAATGATAGTAATAATTAATTATAGTGGAGATATGCTATGGTAGAGACATTCTGGAGCATGGTGTTGTTGGTCTTTGTTATCTCTTTTTCTATAGTGATCATGAGTCGGAATGAGAAGGAAAGGGTTGAGAGGCGTCAAAAAACGCGCCAACTCCTTGAGAATCTACGTGCCAAGGGGGGCAACGCCCATATCTGCGCCAAATGTAATGGGGCGGGTACTATTAAGTCATGGCAAGCCTGGACCGGCTCCAAAGAGTGTGAAGAATGCGGAGGCTTGGGGTACATCGAGGAATAAAGGGGATAGATGAACCTGTTGCATAAACTGTTTCACAAGCCCAACGGGCGAAACATGCTAGCCCACGGCGGCAGCCGTGGGATAAATGGCATACGAAAACACAAGCCCCTTTAGGGGCGGAACATTATATGTAGCAAGAACTTGTGTCGCCCCTAAAGGGGCTTGTACCTTATCGTCACTTAGTCCCCAGCCCTTCCGGGCTGGGCTAACATATATCGCCCTAACGGGCTAAAATTGGTTATGCAACAGGCTCAGATAACATAATAAACAGTTGACCATGTTCGCGGGTGGTGATTTGGATCTCGATTATGTGGGGGATATTATAACGTTTTCTGTCCTTTTTCTTCTGCCGTTCGATGTAGCCATACAAGGGGAAGGATGGGTGGTTCCTGTCCTTTCAGAAAGGGAGCCACAGGAAATACAAGCATCCTGATAATACTACAGCGCAATTGGTTCAAATCCGAAGGGGCTACACTAACTCGCGATGCAGTATTAATTCTGTAACCCTATTCCCAAATCCCCAGTCCCGAGTCCCTGTCCTTTAATACGTCTTGCCAGCCAGGTCCAGGTGGCGGAGGAATTCGTCGTTTGTCTTGAATTTGCCCATTACCGAGAGGAGTTGCGGCATTTCCTGTCCTACGTTGAGTTGGCTGAGGAATCTGCGGAGCATGTGTATCTTCGGGAGTTGCCAGTCCTCGACCAGCAGTTCTTCTTTCCTGGTGCCGGATTTCGAGATGTCGACCGCCGGCCAGATTCGCTTCTCGGCCAGTTGCCGGTCCAGTTGCAGTTCCATGTTGCCGGTGCCCTTGAATTCCTCGAAGATCAGGTCGTCCATTCTGCTTCCGGTCTCGACCAGAGCGGTGGCGAGTATTGCCAGCGATCCGCCGTTTTCGATTTTTCGTGCAGCGCCGAAGAGCCGCTTGGGTATCTCCATTGCGCGGATGTCCATTCCGCCGGTCATGGTCCTACCGGAGGTCTCGATGTGCCGGTTGTACGCCCTTCCCAGACGTGTCAGGCTGTCCAGCAGGATCAGGACGTCCTGGCCGAACTCGATCATCCGCTTGGCGCGTTCGATGGTGAACTCGGTAACGCGAACGTGGTTGGCGACGGTTTGGTCGTTGGTGGAGTGGATGATCTCGGTCTTGACATTTCGTTTGAAGTCGGTCACCTCTTCGGGACGCTCATCGACAAGCAGGATGATCACGTGCACTTCGGGACAGTTCGTAAGGACGGCGTTGGCGATCTGCTGAAGAAGGATGGTCTTTCCCGATCGCGGCGGCGCGACGATAAGACCCCTTTGGCCCTTGCCGACGGGGCAGACCATGTCCAGTACGCGCATCTCGACAGGCCCGCCGGGCGTCTCCAGTTTCATATGCGGTTGCGGATCGACTACTGTCAGGTCGGTGAAGGGGAGAATGTCGGGCCAATCACCGTAACTCCTGCCGTTAATACGCAGGATATTTTGCATTCTGGGACCGGCCTTTCTTTTGTTCGTCGGGACAGCCTCGCCTTCGATTATCACGCCGGTGCGAAGACGGTCGCCGACGACAAAATCCTTGGAGACGAAAACGTCTCCGGGCGTAGCGCGAAAGTCGTTATCCGGCCTCCTGAGAAAACCGTATCCTTTCTCGGTGATTTCCAGCACGCCGGAGGCCGGTACGAGCGCCGGCGGCGCATCTGTCGCCGCTACCGCCGCCTTATTCTCTGAAACTCGGTTGTTATTCATCTCTGTCATGGGACGTTTGAATCCTCACAATAAAAGGGCCGAAACCCTCAACCTGGAACTGGCCGCCTTTGACCCGACGGCTCCGGAAAAACTCTCACCCCGCCAATCTGTAATCTATACTACTCCCAAAGATAGTCAGGGAAAACCCTTACTCCGCTAAAATCAAGAAAATTTTTCACAGTTCCTTTAATAAGAATGTTTCATGCCCGCGCCAGATTGCAGGCGTCTTCAATATTAATCCGGCCTTCATAGTACGCCCGACCGACGATCGCACCGGCGCAACCGATCTCTTTACAGCGTGCTATGTCGTCGAGGCTGCTTATTCCGCCCGAAGCGATCACCGGCGTTCCCGCCGTTTCAACAAGTTCGGCGGTTCCGTCCAGGTCCGGTCCGGTAAGCATCCCGTCCCGCTCAATATCGGTATAGACGATAGCGGCCAGCCGGAGCGATTTCGCCCGTCGGGCTATTTCGGCTACTGTAAGGTCCGTCTGTTCCATCCATCCGTGTACGGCGAGTTTTCCGCCCCGGGCGTCCAAGCCCAGTACGATCCTTCCGACCAGTTCATCCCGCCGGGCGAGTCCTTCGAACCACGCCCAGTCCTTCACTGCCGCCGAACCGACGATAAGGCGACTTACACCCAGCTCCAGCGCCGCGGCCACGGCTTCGTCGTCGCGTATTCCACCGCCCAGCTGGACCCTGGCGGCGGTCCGGCAGATGCTGCGAATGGCGTCGGCGTTGGTTCGCCTTCCGCTGCGTGCGGCGTCGAGATCAACTACGTGGATCCACCCGGCCCCGGCCGAGACGAACTCACCGGCCACGCCCGCCGGATCGGCTGCATACACACTCTGCCGGGCATAGTCACCCTGACTGAGACGGACAACCTTTCCGTCCCGCAGATCTATCGCAGGAAAAATCTCCATCCTTCGATGTGTCTTGTAGTCTGTAATACGTCAAATGACGAGCGGCACGGTCAAGTCGGCTCGTGCTACGTATCTAAGTGTATCGCTACTTCGCAGAGTAGCAAGACTTGGCCGTGGTGGGTGCCATCACGGCCAAGCCTCACTGCCTGCCTGTCTTCGACCCTGCCTTCGGCTCTGAGGCTCAGGCTCGAAGAGAGGCTCAGACCCGAAGGGCCGGCAGGCGTTCGCCTTGACCGTGCCACCCGTCGTGGTCATCCGTCAAATCATGTGCTACAAAGCCCGAAACCCGTCGCTATTTTACCACTACGATTTCGACGCGGCGGTTCCTGGTCTTCCCGGCGGTGGTGGTGTTGGGCGCGACGAAATGGGTTGCGCCCATCCCGATGGCTTCCAGTTTACCGGACTCTATGCCCAGGCTTCGAAGGAGACGAACCACCGCCATCGCCCTGTTGGACGACAGGTCCAGGTTGTCGGCCCACAGTTTCTTGCTCTTCTTAATCGGGTCGCTGTCGGTGAACCCGTACACGCGGACGATCGAGTCGGGATAGGTAACTTTAATGGTGGCGGCAATCTGCCTGAGCCTGGTTTTACCCTGCTTCGACAATGACGCCCTGCCGGCGGAGAAAAGGATGTCGCTGGCCAGAGTTACCTTGGCGCCTGTGGCGGTCTCCTGCCATCCCGGCGGGACGGGCGGACGCTTTTCCGGCTTGACATTCTTCAGTTCAGCAATCTCGGCCCTGGCTGTATTCAGCTCGTTATCCTTGCTGTCCAGCAGGTTCATCAGGTCGTTGTTCTCTTTCCTGGATTTCTCCAGCGCCTTCTGAACTTCGGCCTTGTCCAACTGGAGGTCGTTGTACTGATGTTTCAGCGCAGTCAATTCTTTCTTAGTCTGATCGTTGCATCCGGTAACGGCCAGACCGGCAACCAAAATTGCGGCAATCGAAAAGGCGGTCAGGCGACTCATACGCAACTCCTTTCTTCCCTTGCTGACATTTATCCCAAAAGAACGGGGGCGATTATACAGTCCCCTTTACAGGATTACAGAGGAATTTGATTAACCTGCCAAAAAAACATTCGTGAATATTCAACGTAACGTTCAGCTGCGCCTCGCAGGTCGGCTTTGCCGCCGCACGGTTCGACTCCGCCGGCCGAAATCCGGCGGCGATTAAACGAAACGGCGCCGCAGGATTGCGCGGTGTTATTCAGATTTTTCTGAATTGTCGGAAATCTGCTTCTGTTCGTCCTCACCTTCCGATTTTTCCTTTTCCAGGTCGTTAATCCGTTGACGATCTTCTTTGGCCTGCTGAAGGCTTTTACCCTTTCGCAGCGTTGTTACCGCTGACGGCAGGAGTCTGATGACGGTGTACCAGACAACGACGCCAGCCGCACCGATCAGCAGCATCCCGACTACCGGGCGAAGCGTTATTGGCTTCCAGAAGAAGTGCATCGGCCATTCGCCCCCGATATTGCTCAAAAGCAGAATCCCGGCCGCCACAAGTATCAGCAGTCCGAGGATCGCCAGGAAATAACCGCGTACGAGTTTCATGTTCATTATCGAATCTCCGATATTTATGTTTTGTAACCGTTCACGCCTTTGCATTGATTACCGAAGGACCACATTGCTCCTGTCAACCCGCTGCCGAGACGATGGCGATGAAACGATCCAGATAGACGACGAGCGTGTCGTAGAACAGCAGCACGATTAATGTCCCCAGCGCCAGCCAGGGTCCGTAAGGCAATTCCCTTTCACCGCGCGCCAGCAGCCGGTGCAGCGCCCAGAGCAGTCCGAACAGCGGCGAGACGAAGAATGTCAGCGTTGCCGCCTTCCAGCCGGCGACGGCGCCGACGGCGGCGAGGATGTGCACGTCGCCCATCCCCATCGCTTCTTTACCGAAGCCGAGCGTTCCGAAGATCCGCGCACCCCATATCCACGCCGCCCCTACAAGCGCACCGAAGACCGCACCCATCGCCGAGGATACATGTTCGCCCACCTTCCCGCTCGCTGCCTCGCCCATGATTCCGTCAATCACGCTTTTGGCCGCCGGAACCTTTGTTACAATAAAATATCCCGCCGCCCCCAGCACCGCCGCCGGAGCAAGGAACAGTATCTCGCGCAGGACTTCCTTCCGCGGATTCACACCGTCGGAC
>DAOVFI010000491.1 GCA_030673005.1 Planctomycetales bacterium | reverse complement strand
AAGCGGTCCTCGGAGAAGGCGGGCTTCTTCGGCCTGGCCTCAAGGGCGGCGACGTACGCTTCGTAAGTCGGGCGGTGCTGCTCGTAACCGGAATAGTCCCAGCCCTCGTACATCTGCGGGAATTTGAGTCCCGGCGTATAGTGGTTCGGACCGACGGACCGCCCGCCGAGCATGTGTTTCCAGCCAAGATGCTTGTGCATATAGGTATGCCAGCTGCGAAGGTCTTTTTCCTTTGTCCATTCGTCCAGGTCGAACCCGTAGCCCATCGTCCAGCCGGGGATCGGCCCCAGCCGGGCGGCGATGTAACGCTGGAGCCGCTTATCGGCCGGGCCGTTCATGCCGCCAAGGCGGATGGGCGTCATCCTGCGCTGCTCGTCGCCCCAGACCCAGATGTGCACAAACCCGCCTGCGGCGTAAGTCTTGCGAATCAGCAACTCCAGCGCGTCGAACGTCCGCAGGTCGGGGTTGGGGTCTTTGGTCTTAATGCCGTCGGCCCGGACCTGCTCGAAGTCGAACCACCGGCATAAAACGCCCGTGTGGAACCCGTTGAACCCGTGCTCGACGAGGAACGTCTTAATATCGGCGTCGATGCGTTTGGGATTCTTGTAATACTTCTCCGGCCCGGCGTACATCACCAACTGCGGAACGAACACCTCGCCGGTCCCGCTGTAACCCCATTTGTTACCGAAACCTGTAACAAACCCGCGCCCTTTGGGATTAGGCGCAACCGTTACGGTCCCACGCTTGTCGTTTAGCGCTTCGGAATCACTGGCGGTTGTGAATGTCCACTTGCCCGGCTTCGTTCCGGTAAAACGAAACTTCCATATCCCGCTACCAATAAAGCCATACTTTCCCGCAGTGTTATCTGCATAAAACATCTCGGTTACGATCTTCTCGCGGCTCTTTTCGTGAACGAACGTAACCTTCGCCACAAGGTCGAACGGATTGCCCTTGAAACCCGGATTGATAAGGCGCCACTCGACGGGAACCCATTGCGTGGCGGTCTTGTCGAGTTTCTGACCGTTACTTCCGCCGAGTAGGATGGGGCCTTGCTCGATCAGCCCCTTGGTATTGATAGTGAGCGTTCGATTACACCTGGAGCCGTGGATGGTGATTTCCTTGCCGCCGGGAAACGTTACCACTACATTCACGGACTTATATCCTCCAAGCCCGAAGTGAAGGGTCGGGTTGTCCTGGCCGAGGTATCCGTTGTTGCTGCGTGATTCGCGCATTCCGAGGAGTTTTGTTTCTCCAATCCGCCCGGTTGGGTATATTCGCACCTTCGTCCCGAACGCCCCGGCCTGGCCTTTTGGAGAGATGAGTTTTACCTTCAACCAGTTGCCGCCGTCGAAGTTGTTGCGGATAAGGTAGTTACGTGAACGCTTGACGCCGATAGCGAAATCCATATCGCCGTCGTTGTCGATGTCCGCAAAGGCGATTCCGCGAGGGTCGTTGATACCGGCGACCGGCACTTTCGGGCCAGGGGTGAATTTTCCTGACCCGTCGTTGAGATAAACCTTCGTATCTCCTGCAAAGACAAGGTCCAGGTCGCCGTCGTTGTCTAAGTCCGCGAAACCGCCCATGTAACCGCCAGTTCCGGAAAAGGCCTGCTTGTGGGTGAATTTACCCTTGCCGTCGTTGAGATACAGGTGTCCGTAGTCATCGCCGGTCAGCAGCAGGTCGAGGTCGCCGTCGTTGTCGATGTCGGCGGTGGTGGCGCCGTCCTTGGCCGGGTGTTTTATGCCGAGTGATTCGGGCTTGACCAGTTTGAAATTACCTTTTCCGTCGTTGATAAGGATATTGACCGGGCCGGTGCGATTGGCGGCGATGACGTCGATGTCGCCGTCGCCGTCGAGGTCGGTGTCGGCAGCGCCTTGCCCGGCGGGGCAGGTAACGAGCGCACCGGTGGTGATGGGCTTGAATTTCATATTGCCTTCGTTGCGATAGACTTCGTTTCGCTCGCCGGGCGGGTCTTTGCTGCCCTGGTAGCCACTGACGCAGAAGATGTCAAGGTCGCCGTCGCCGTCCATATCGAAGGTGATGACGCCGCGTGTCCATTCTTTTCGGCCGCGGGGGATACCGGCGGCGTCGGTAACGTCGGTGAA
>DAOVFI010000364.1 GCA_030673005.1 Planctomycetales bacterium | reverse complement strand
GCTCCGGGTCGCCGATGGCGCGGATGACGCCGGCGTCCAGGTCGGCCTTGCCGCCGACGTAGTCAATCACTCGCCCGGCCAGCGGATCGTGGAACATGCCGTTGATGGTAAAATCCCGCCGCTGGGCGTCTTCGCGCGCGGTAACGAATTTGACGCCGTCGGGGCGCCGTCCGTCGGAATATGAAAGGTCGCTGCGAAAGGTTGCAACCTCGACGGTTCTGCCCTTGATTATGACCATTGCCACGCCGAACTTCGCTCCGATCATCAGCACGCGGGCGAAGAGGCGTTTTACCTGCCGGGGCGTTGCGCTGGTGGCTATGTCGTAATCCGCCGGCCTGTACCCAAGCAACATGTCGCGGACGCACCCGCCTGCCAGCAATGCCTCGTGTCCGGCAGAACGAAGCCGCCTGATAATCAGAATAGCGATCGCCTTTGTCGCAGATGAAGCCATATACGGATAGGGTCGCCCGCCCAGGACTGAATGTCAACGACGGAAGCACCGGTGGTGTTATCTATTGCTTTAGGTCTGTCGTCTGTTAATATCATACCCAAAGGAGAAACGATGTTACCCAAAGAGATAACCGAATATCTGTCGTCTCATCGCACCGAGCATCTGGAGCAGTTGTTTGAACTGTTGCGTTTTGCGTCGATCAGTTCACAGAGCGCCCACGAGGCGGACAGCCGGGCGTGCGCCGAACACATCGCCGGGCTTTTGAGCGGGTTGGGCTTCTCTACCGAGTTGCGTCCGTGGCGGACCCGCCCGATCCTGCTTGCGCGCAGCACGCCTGATATCGCCCCGCCCGAAGCCCCGACGGTCCTGGTCTATGCCCATTACGACGTCCAGCCGCCCGATCCGGTGGAATTGTGGACTTCTCCGCCGTTCGAGCCGACCGTTCGCGAGGGGGCAGTCTATGCCCGCGGCGCCAGCGACGACAAGGGGCTGCTGCTGGCCGCCATCAACGCCTGCGAGGCGTATATCCGCACCATCGGAAAACTGCCGATGAACGTGCTGTTCTTCTTCGAGGGTGAAGAGGAGATCGGCTCGCCGGAACTGGAGGATTTTATAACTTCAGCGGCCGACGACCTGAAGAGCGACTTTGCCATCGTCCTGGACCTGGGATTTTTCGCACCGGGGGCGCCGACGATCCTGACGGGCCTGCGCGGGCTGGTGTACCTGGAGTTGACGCTTGACGGGCCGTCGGTCGATCTTCACAGCGGTCAGCACGGCGGGGCGGTCTTAAACCCGCTCAACGCACTTGCGAAGATGATCGCCGGAATGCACGACGAGGACGGTCGCGTAACGCTTCCGGGGTTCTATGACGACGTGGTCGAACCGAGCCGCGTCGAACTGGACCAGTGGAAATCGCTTCCCTTCGACGAGGCCGAGTATGCCGAGCGGGTGGGCGTCGAGCCGGTCGGCGGCGAGCGGGACAGGCCGCTGCTCCAGCGGCGATGGTCTCGCCCGACCCTGGGTTGCAACGGCATTATCGGCGGATACTCCGGCCAGGGCGCCAAGACGGTCCTTCCGGCATCGGCGACGGCGAAGATTTCGATGCGCCTTGTGCCGAACCAGAGGCCCGATAAGGTGCTGGCGGCGTTCGATGAATTTGTCGCCGATCACACCCCGACCGGAGTGAAGGCGAGCGTTCGGGTATTGAGCCGGTCGCGCCCGTTTTATATCAGGCCCGACAGTCCGGCCATCACCGCCGTCGGCGACGCCATGCGCGAAGCCTTCGGCGCCGAGACGGTCCTTGCCCGCGCAGGCGGATCGGTGCCCATCTCGGAACTAATCCAGCGAATCCTGAAGATCGAC
The DNA here is from genome assembly GCA_030673005.1 of Planctomycetales bacterium. GTDB lineage: Bacteria > Planctomycetota > Phycisphaerae > SM23-33 > SM23-33 > DAOVFI01. Next base: position 1,205 of record DAOVFI010000364.1, on the reverse strand, counting down.
CCGATCCCGACAGGTTTCGCCCTGCCGGACGACAACATCCACTCACCCAACGAGCGATTCGCTCTTGAACAGTTTTACGGCGGCGCAGTCGCGTCGGCGGCAATACTGAAAAATCTGGCGCAGACAAAGCGAAACTCGTAATAATATTGACAAACCGGCGGTTGGGACCATAATATGAGATATTCAACTATGGCATTAACTAACCAGAGAGGAACATATTCGTGTATGCGATAATCGAAGACGGCGGACGGCAGTTCAAGGTCAGCGAAGGCGACCTGCTGCGGATAGACCTGATTGAAGTTGGCGACGAGACCGAGACGGTTGAATTCGACCGCGTCCTTCTTGTGTCCGACGGTGAAAAAATAACTGTCGGCACGCCCGTTGTCGAAGGGGCGAAGGTCTCTGCCGACATCCTCAAACCACGCGTCAGCGGCAAGAAGGTTCGCGTTTTCAAGTTCAAACGGCGGAAAGGATACCGCCGGAACAAAGGACACAGGCAGAAATACACCGAAGTCCGTATCACAAAGATCGTCGCCTAGCAGTTTGTAACAAGGAATATAACGACGGGTGGCACGGTCAATCTGGAGCGCATCGCCTGCCTGCCGGCAGGCAGGGAAGATTGGCCGTGATGCGTATATCCGAAGGCTTCACGGCCAAGCCTCACTTCGTTCGGCTTGACCGTGCCACCCTTCAAATAATCTGTTACGGAATACCGGGCATCCCGTTCAGTGGAAAGACCTGACAGACCCAACCTGAGCATATGGATACGCCTTTCGGCCGTTTTTCTGTCTGTGGTGTTGGTCGGCTTATCTTGCCCCGGCGGCCCCGCCACAAGCAGCGCGCCCGTTCAAAAGGCAAAAGCAACCTCGCTTTCCCGACCGGTTCGCACCGGGCGGTTGACTCCCGCGAGTCTGACCGAATCCTCCGGCATCGTCGCCAGCGGGAAATACCCCGGCGTGTACTGGAGCATGAACGACTCAGGTCACCGGCCGATGCTGTACGCCGTCGATGCCAAAGGCAAGGGGCTTTACAGCGTCCGCCTGACCGGTGCGAAGAACATCGACTGGGAAGACATCGCCGGCGACGACCGAGGCAGGTTGTACGTCGGTGATTTCGGCGATAATGCGCGCAAGCGAAAGGTCCTGACTATCTATATCGTCGATGAGCCGGACCCGAAAGGCAAACTCAAGGCCGTCGCCGTCAGG
>DAOVFI010000253.1 GCA_030673005.1 Planctomycetales bacterium | reverse complement strand
CATAGTATTTATCACTCCAAACAGCCGAAGTGATAAATACTATGTGTGGAAAGACTTGCTCTTTTCTTGAAGCATAGGGCTGAACTCTTACCTCTTTCTCAATGAAGAGCAATCGGCGTACTTCGCCGTCGATTGAAATAGCACCACCGTCCGACAAGGCACATTGCCAGTATTCCGCCGTAGAAAATAACCTCGATCCCGATGATTCGCAGCGTGTTTAAATCGAATGACCATCCACCGTGCAGCACGCTGAACCACGGCATGGGCAGCACCAGTCTGGCCCGGCTGATCGGCCAGTAGATGGCAAGCCCCTTGCCGTGATTGTAAAAGGAATCCAGCAGTAGGTGGCTAAGCCACGCCGCGGACCCAAACGCGAAAACACGCCAGCCGCCAATCGCCCGTCGCACCCTGGGCCACAGGCCGATAACGACCGCCAGGCCGACGATTATCGCCAGGTTCACAAACAGGCTGTGACTGACGCGATAACGGTCATGGCCCCAATTGGGCAACTGAAGATCGGGAATGTTGGCCAGGAAGACGAATACCGCCAAAAACGCCGCACGCCGCCGCCATGAACGCAATCGGCCCATGCACAGCACGCCTATCGACATGCCCATCAGGCTGTGTCCTACAGTATTCACGATTCCAACCTGCCTACCGTAGTATTAGCGAAGGCGGGAAGCAAGCCCCTGTCTGTAAATCGAAGGCCCTTCTGACGCCCCCCGCTAAAGCGGGAACCTGTTAAAAAGCATAGTCGCCTGAACGGTTGCGAAAAATGTTTTTCTTCGAACCTGGAAATCAATCTTATTTCATATATTGCTCTCTTGCCGTAATACGTGTAATTCGTGTAATCTGTGTAACTCGTGGACTTCGGGAGTTGAGAAGGTATGCCGGAAATCTGGATTCTTGCCTGGGCGTTCGTACTGGGGTTGATGGCGGCAGCGCCGGTCGTCGGGCCGGTTAATATGATCGCCATCCGCCGCGGTCTGGTAATGCACTGGACGCGGACGATGTGGGTGGGGATAGGCTCGGTAGCCTTTGAGACCTTCGAAGTGGCTGCGGTGATGTGGGGCGGCGGGGCGCTTATGGATTATATCGACGTCGATAAGATTCGCCTCTACGTCGGTCTGCCGGCCGCCGGAATAATATTTCTGCTCGGGCTGCTTATTCTCCGCAAAGCCTTTGTTCCTTCCGAGCGGATAATGGTCGCTATCCGCGCCGAACGCCTGAGCCACCGACGCAGGGGCGTAGTCGGCGATGTCTTCGCCGGGGCGGGCCTGACGTTCCTGAATCCGGCTACGTTCATCTGGTGGATCGCGAACGCGCCGGCGTGGCTGCGGACCGCCGAGATAACTCCGGGCAGCGTACCGATGTGGTTCGGCGTAGCCGCCGCTTCGTGCGGAATGGCCTGCTGGTTCACCTTCATCACCGTCCTGGTCCGCCTCCGGCCACAGAAGATCGGACCGAGGTTCTTCCGCGTCGCCAACGGACTGTGCGGACTGGTCGTAACGATAATGGGAATCGTCATGGCCGTATCCGCCCTCGCCCACAACGCAAACCCGGGGCGTTGAAGACAAAGGAGTAAGTCAAATGGGTCTTTCAGGCAAACGCATCGCCATTATGCTGGATCAGGCTTATCAGGAACTGGAGGTGTGGTATCCGTATTATCGGCTGATCGAAGAAGGCGCCGAGGTGGTCCTTGTCGCCCCTGCCGCCGGTGCGACTTATCCGTCGAAACTGGGTTATCCGTGCGTCTCGGACGCCGCCGGCGGCGACGTGTCCGGAGGAGACTTCGACGCCGTGATAGTGCCCGGCGGATGGGCGCCGGACTTCATGCGGCGGGACGAGTCGATGATCCGCTTCATCCGGCAGTGCGCCGAGGCGAAGATAATCCTTGCCGCCATCTGTCACGGCGGATGGATGCTCTGCTGCACCGACGCCCTCAACGGCCGGCGGGCGACTTCGTTCATCGCCATCAGGCACGACATGATTAACGCCGGGGCCGACTGGGTCGATGAAGAATGCGTCGTCGATGCCAACGTCATCACCGCCCGCACACCCGACGACCTGCCCGCATTCTGCAAGGCGATTATCAAGGCGCTTACGTAAAAAATAGTCCGCAGGCGGGTGCCGTGGTCACTGTGTTTGCGACCACGTTTGTATCAAGTTGACTTTGACGTGGCCGCAAACACCGCAGCCACGGCACCCGGCTAATGACTTTTCGTGCCTTGTAGTATAATATCTTGACAGCAAACATTTTTTTTACAGGAAAGGGGAAATAGGCTGATGAGGGTCAAGTGCAGAAAATGCGGTGCAATTCTAAAGGTTCCTAGCGATGCACTCGGTAAAAGTGTTCGATGTCCCAAATGCGGGCACGTTTTTAATTTGGAGATCCTGGAATCTGCAGAAGGTGTGCCCAACGGACAGGAACCATTCTCCGCTGGACCCGCATCGGCTCTGGAAGAACTTGCGAAAGTTACGGATGGTAGCGCCAGACGTTCGAGGACTCGTGCGAAGTCTGCGTATTCAAGGAAGTCACACAAGGTGGTTGGGAAAACCGTTGCCCCTCCAAAGCTCAAGAGAAACACCCTTAAAATGGTATGCCTCTCTATGTGCGGTATGCTGCTAATTGGGTGGGTACTGCCGTGGTTCGGCGCTGGGCATGGTGGCTTGTCGGCGAATATCTCCGGGTCAAAAATTGCTTACGTAACGGTTCGGCTTGTATTTAAAGCCTGCACCAAGAGCACGAATTGGAAAAATGAGCAACTTGTAGATCCCATGCGGAACGCAATGCACAAAAATCACAAATCATCGGGTGATGCTTCTCTAGGTATAGGTCTATTGTTTATGCTATTGGGTACGATCGTCTATGGGATCGGAGCCTTGCTTGCGTGCATCCTGGCGGTTAAATGCCTTAGTACTTGGCTCGTAACAAAGACACTGATTGGAAGCTGTGTCACTATGGCTGGTGCAATAACATTTCTGGTGGGTTGGATTATTGTATCTTGGAGTACTCCGATAGAGACAGACATGATGATGACCGCTGGGAATGTTGGGCCAACAATCTGGTTCTATCTAGTCCTCGCGATAAGCGTTGCGAGCGTAGTTGTCGGAACGAAGGCGTAGGTTGGGTCAAATTTCCTTCTGAAGAATACATTATGTTCGTGGTTCCCAAAACCGCGACCACGCTACCAAGCCCGATTCACTCAAACAGCGCCGTGCCGATTCGCAGGATTGTCGCGCCTTCCTCGACGGCTGCTTCGTAGTCTTGGGTCATGCCCATCGAGAGGTGCTGAAAATCCTTTCCGCCGATACCTTCGCGCCGCATGTCATCGAAAAGTTCGCGGAGTCGGGCGAAGGTCGGACGGGCTTTTTCCGGATCGGTCGATATCGCGGCCATGGTCATCAGACCGATCGGGCGGAGGTTCTTCATCGTGGCCATCTGCTCTACCAGGGACGTTGCGGCCCCGACTGCCAAGCCGAATTTCTGCGGCTCCTGCGAACAGTTGACTTCCAACAATACGTCGGCGACCATCCCGGCGGCTTCCGCCCGGCGGTCAATCTCCTCGATCAGCCGGAGCGAATCGACCGAATGGATCATCGAAGCGACGCCGAGTACGCTCCTGACCTTGTTCCGCTGAAGATGCCCTATCATGTGCCAGCGGACCGCCGGCTGCGGCTCATTCCGGCGTCGGGCCAGCCAGGCGGTTATCTCGTCGGCGCGGGCGGTGAGTTGCTGTGCGCGGTTTTCGCCGAGGTCCGCTACGCCCAGGTCGATAAGGTTTTTTATCTCATCGATCCCGACCGCCTTGGTAACGGCCACCAGCGTGATTCCGGCGGGGTCCCGCCGGGCGCGGGCCGCGGCGGCTGCAATGTTGTCGCGGATACGCTGAAGGTTGTCGCTGATTCTCTTGCGGACAGTAACCATCAAAGCGAAGACTAGCATACAGAAAGCGAAACGGCAAGCCGACAGGAAACTTACCTCCGGGAAAGCGACAAGGGCATTTTCAAGAATTGCAATTGTTGTGTTATGGAACAAATAATGTAGAATGCGCGGTTTCCCGGAACACAGGAGAATACCCATGAGCAGGAAAGTCAAAAAGATCGTACTGGCGTATTCGGGCGGGTTGGACACCTCGGTTATCCTGCCCTGGCTTAAGGAGCGTTATCCCGGCTGCGATGTAGTCGCCTTCGTCGCCGATGTCGGGCAGGGCGCCGATGAACTTCGCGGCATCAAGTCCAAGGCCCGCTCAAGCGGCGCCTGCAAATGCGTCGTC
>DAOVFI010000475.1 GCA_030673005.1 Planctomycetales bacterium | reverse complement strand
GCGGGGCGTTTTGGGCGGCTCCTTTGCTTGGCCGTGGGGGCGGGGCACCCGCCCTTGTGCGCCTCGTTCTTTGGCCGTTGGCCCACTTGACCGTGCCACCCGATCCGCATTATGAAACACGATACGCCCGAATCCGCCCGTTCGATGTTGAGTCCGTGCGCGGCGTGCTGGTGCGGCACCTGGTCATGCCGGTCGATATTGCTGAAAGCGAGAAGGTGATCGACATCGTGGCCGAGACCGCTCCGGGCTGCGGGATAAACGTAATGGGGCAATACCGCCCGTGCTACCGGGCCGGTGAGTTTCCCGAACTACTGGACCAGCCCGAACTCGAAGAGATTATCCGACTCCGCAAACACGCCGTCGAGCTGGGACTGATGCGAGTGGATTAAAGACGGACGCCCGGTGGCGTGGCCGCTGCGGTTGCGGCCACGTGGTGCGCGGATGCAAACGCCTGCCTGCCGGCTTGCCTACCGGCAGGCAGGTGGTCGCAAAAACCGCGACCACGGCACCCGGTCCGGTTGTGATTTACCGGTCTAACTGTTTCGTCCCGTCATTGGTCTGCGTCGGTTGAAGCGCCTTCAATAGTTGCCCGATTCGTGATTCGGCGGTTTGGAATGCGGCGGCGTGTCCGCCGTTGTTTTCGATTTCGGCATTTGCCAGGTTCGCCAGCCTCGCCCGGAGCCTTAGCAGCCGGGAGGTCAATTCGCGTCGCTTTTCGGGTCCGAGCCGCTCAATCGACGCAGGCAGACCGGTCTTGAGTATTTCGTTCAGGTGTTTCAGATCGCTGCTGACGTGCCTGATGCGTCGGTGGACCGCCGCCCGCAGAACCTCGGCGGGTATCTGCCCGGCGTCGGACCAGCCGGTGCCCTGGCAGAACGAGCAGACCTCGACGCCAAGCCCATCGCAGCCGGGGCAGGGATAATCGTTGACAATGCCGGCCCCGTCGCACGTCCGGCAGGGAGTAAAGCCGTCTTCACACATGAAGCACCGCCTGTGGCTGAAGGCCGAGATAATCATCTTCTCCGCCGAGCCGCCTGCGGTCCCGTTGAGACCTTCAAGAATATCAGCGGCCGACATGCTGCGCCCGTTCCGGCGCAGGGAAATATATGCCGCGCAGATAGGCTCGACCTTACGTGCAGCCAGCGCCTCGGCAAGGTCGGCTAATGCCGGATTCGGTTCGGCGGATCGGCCGGTCGGTCCGGCGACTGTCGGCGGGTGAATATCAGGCTTTTCTGTTCCCTGGGCGCACATATCGCACCTGGCTTTCTTTGGTTGTGCTGCCGAAACGGTAAATTCTGTTTCGGCGGCCGTCAGGGTAGGACAGATGAATGAAGCCTTTCAGACAGAACCGCCATCTTTCGCTTCAGGCCATCTTCTTATTATAAAAAACATTATACCACAAGCACCCAAAACTGTCAAGTCCAACCTGGCCGGGAAAATGTGGCGGTAATCCCTTCCAGGCCCCATCATCTTTCCACTATTTTTACGTCTGCCAAAACAATTCAGTTCACTTTTACTGCGAAAGTCGGACTTGACCTGATTTTCCTCATTGCCTTATAATGGACGAATATTCCGTGGGGTGTGGAAGGTTCTTTTGCCTTGTGGTAGCACAGGTTTGTAACCTGTGTAAGCCGCACAGGTTACAAACCTGTGCCACCACAAATTGACAGAGTACTACGACTACCGGGCATATAAACGGAGGTATCCTGCGATGATCGGAAGAAGCAGCGTGATTCCCGGGCGAATCGGCCCGATGTATCCGGTTTTTCTGAAGGTTGGGATGATTCTGCTTTTATCGAGCGCACCGGCTCGCGCCCAGCAGACTTTATCCGTAACGGGCGTTGGCCTTTTCGGCCTGTCCGGTGCGCCGGAGGGGCTTAGCGGCCTGACACGCGCTGAAGGAAATCAGTATTACGCCGTCGAGGACAGCGGGGCGAGGCTGCACCCGATGACGATCCTGATCGACCCGACAAGCGGGGCGGTTTCCTCGGCGTCGTTCAGCACGCACATCACACTGTCCGGAAGCGATCTGGAAGGCGTCGCCTTCAACGCCGCCAATAACAGCGTTTATGTCAGCGACGAGAGCGGCGCGACGATAAAGGAATACGACCTGTACGGCGCGTATCTTTCGAGCGTCAACGTGCCGGCAGTCTATGCCGGTTATCGCAGC
>DAOVFI010000690.1 GCA_030673005.1 Planctomycetales bacterium | reverse complement strand
CCGATGTCCCTCTGGCAACATAAACACCGTCAATCCCTCCGGCAGATTCGTTTCCATCCAGGCCGACAATTCAGGCCCAGAAGCGGCATACTTTTTCACCGTCGCTGTCAACCGCTCCTCGGCCCGGTGGCGATCCGGCGCAGTAAACACATCGCGAATATCCTCAGCCACCTCACGGGCCATTGATTTTTTCGGAACATAGGCCTGGGCGTTTTGTTGAAGATGGAATTGGCAACTCTGCCAGGGAACGGCTCCGAAGATAGCTTTACGGGCGGCTCCGAGTCCGGCGTGGTCGTCGGAAGTGATCATCTCCAGCCCATACAAGCCCCGCTCGGCGAGGGACTTGAGGAACGCCCGCCAGTGGACTTCAGCCTCGCTGAGTGAGACGCTGATCCCCAGTACTGAACGCTTTCCGTCGGCCCGGACGCCGATGGCGATCAGGACGGCTACATCGCGAACAACCCCGTCAATACGGGCTTTTTCGTATCTTGCATCGAGGATAAGGTACGGCGTGGGTTGTTGGCCCAGCGGCCGGTTTCGCCAAGCCGAGAGGGTTTCATCGAGTTCGGCGGCGGCCGCCGAGACAGTCGAGCTGCTGATGCCGTGGCCGACGAGTTGCTCAAGGATCGGTTCGACCTTTCGGGTCGAGACGCCCTGGACGTACATTTCGGCCACTGCCAGCGTCAAGGCGCGTTCGGTTTGGGGTCCTTTGGTCAGGGCCGACGGGTAGAACGCCACGCCGCTACGCACTTGTGGTACTTTGACGGGCACGTCGCCGAGGCGTGTGTGTAGGGCTTTGGGTTTGAATCCGTTGGCGTATCCGCGTCTGTCGTCGGAGCGTTCGTATGGCAGGGCACCGAGGGCGTCGGAGCGTTCAAGCGTCATCGCCAGGTTCATGAGGGTGCTCATTGCCTGGGAAAAGGCTTCGACTCCGCCATGTTCGTTGATGAGTTCCACAAGGTTTTCGAGTACGATGTTGTTACGGGTCATGCTGGTTCCTTTCTGAAAAGAGTTTCCAACTTTCCATTTGGAACGACATGGCCCGCCATTGCAAGCCGCCGCTGTTGTGAGGCTTTGCTCCGCTGCGCTCCGCAAAGCCTCACAACAGCGAGAATACATAAATTTACAGAAAAGAATTTACACTACCGTGGAGCCGAGATAGGTCCGTCAGGGGAATTCGGGAATTCGGGGGACGAATTCGGGGGACACCTTACCTAATTCTTCCCTTT
>DAOVFI010000650.1 GCA_030673005.1 Planctomycetales bacterium | reverse complement strand
CTCGGTCTTGCCCTTGAAGTCTTTCGTCCAGTTCTCGCGGTCGAGTTGAAGCGTCTTGTCTTTCCAGTTCAGTTTCACCAGTCTGCCTATGTGCACGGTGATTTTGGTGAACACCCCTTTTTTAAATCCCGGTTCAGGTTGTTTTTTGTCCTTGGCCGATACCGACTGGACACTTATCAGCAGGACCATCGCCGAAAGGAACGGCAGCCCACCGGGGGGCCTCGAGAGATTGCCCGGACTGTTCCGGAGCCTTTTTTTCGTATTCGCAATGTCGCTTCGCATTCGATTTCTCCCGTCAAGGAATGAAATAATTTTTGTGCAGACAGTTACTATAACACAACGGCGCCCCAAAACACACGGATTGGAGGCGCTTGGCAGCGCTGTATTACTCAGGTGGGTGACGTCGACTGGGTGGCACGGTCAAGTCGGAGACCTGGCCGTGGCTGGCGGCATCACGGCCAAGCCTCACTTCCTGCCTACCGGCAGGCAGGCGTTCGGCTTGACCGTGCCACCCATCCTGGACTTCTGTACAACTCGACAAAGGCGCATCGGCGACTTACAATCCCGGGCAGTGTAAAGTGGTTAGGAGCCTTTTTCTCTTTCAATTGGAAATCGGCAATTGGAAATTGGCAATTGAATGATTCCCCTGCCCCTGGCTAACATATTGCATCACAAGGTTCCCAGCGCTCTGAGCGCGTTGGGTGTCGGGATCGGCGTGTGCATGTTGATTACCCTTTCGGGCCTGGCGCGTGGTTCTCTGGGCGAGGTGGCCGACCGCTGGGACGCCATCGACGCCGACCTGATCGTCTATCCGGCCCACGCGACCGACAACATCACAACTATCAGCGGCGGCGGGCTGTCCGACAAGGACGCCGAGAAGATAAAAGGCCTTTCGGTCAAAGGAGCCGGCGCCGTCGAGTACGTCGTGCCGGTATATGTCCATCGGATCAGTATCAAAGGCGCCGAGCACAACGTCGTCGGCGTCAGGCCGGCCGACCTGAACAGGCTGATCGGCAAAGGCCGGAGCGTCGAGGGGTGCATCTTCGACCCCGAAAACAAATCCGCGCGATGGCTCAAGGAGAAACTATCCACTCCGAGCGACAGGATCGTGGATATTTCCGAGGCCCAACTCGCCGAAGCCGGCGGGCTGGAGATGGTAATCGACTCGCGTCTGGCAAAGGCCGCCGGGCTGGACGTCGGCGACAGTGTCTATTCGGCGGGGCATAATTTCAAGATCGTCGGCATCGTCCCCGCCGGGGCGATGGTGCGGATATTCATCCCGCTGGCGACGGCGGAATTCCTGTTCAACGCTTCCCTGGGCCGGTACACGCTGCTGCTGGTAAAACTCCGTGAAGGCGCGCACATAGGCGCGGCTGTCGAAGCGATCCGGCAA
>DAOVFI010000589.1 GCA_030673005.1 Planctomycetales bacterium | reverse complement strand
CGATTTCGGCGTCATTTTCCTTCTTGCTCCGTTCGGCTTTACCGGGGAGATTATAGATTTCTTTCTTTTTCTCCTCACACTTTTTATCGGCGCCGGAGAGCGATTTTTCATAGGTTTCTTTCAGATCCTTTTTGACCTTTTTTAATCCCCCTTTGAAATCCTCATTGGCGGATTTATCTGCGTCCTCGACGTCCGGCAACCCGCGCAGCATTTTGGCTAGTTCTTCGGTGCGGGTTTCTTCCAGCCAGTTCTGCTTATTCTCAAGAAAGATTCGACGATTTTGGGCCGTCCAGTATCCCCAAACCTCGTTCTGTTTAACCACGGCCGAGTCGCTTGCGCACGACCAGATCGGGTCCATCACCAGTCCCAGCGCGCAGGTAAGCCCGATAGCGAGCAAGGCCAGGATGATCTTGCCGGGTTGCCAGGCCATCTTGAAACTCTTGAAGATATGCGAAAAACCGAATACCTCGTTCCAACTTATCCCTCTGACGACATTATGTTCGTCTGCCATGACTTTCCCTTTCGCTGGAAATCACCCAATTCAAACAGCACCGCTGTCTGTCTCATAGTCGCGGATTATATCCTTACTCCGCTATGGTTCAATGATTTTTCTGTCCTTTGTCCGACAGGGATATTAGCAGGGATGCAGGGGATGCACAGGATATTATTTTTATAACCGTCCCTTACGGGACGAAAAAAATAATGTACTTAGCGGGGGACATGCAAAAAAATAGCAAGCAGGCGCCGACGCGGAAACCTGAACGGTAACTGATTTTTTCTGGTTTTTTTATAATCACTATCCCCTGCATCCCTGCTAATATCCCCTTCGGAATCTGCCAAAATCGGCGGTTCGCCTCGCCGGAGGTGCATTTTCTGACAGGTTAATCAGGATATATACGAGATGTCGGAACGGCGGGTCTTTTCTAACATCTTTATTTGTAAGAGATTACTTTCCAAGGCACAGGAGTTGCCCACTACATTTCGGGCATGTTCGGGTCGCGTGCATCGTTTGTGCGTGCACCGGAATGAATGCGGTAAGAGTTTTCGACGGTCCGTCGCAGCGGAAGAACGAACTGAGCGGCGAATAGCATTGGGTACAAAGCGTCGCCGTACCGGCGACGGCTAAACAAGGAGAGCGTTATGGCAGTGAAGCAGTTGAGTTTTGAAAACGAAGCCAGGAGCGCCCTGCTGGCGGGCGTTAACAAGGTAACCGACGCGGTTAAAAGTACACTCGGCCCTCGAGGCCGGACCGCAATACTGGACAAGGGCTGGGGCGCGCCGACCGTTACCAAGGACGGCGTAACAGTGGCCGAAGAAATCGAACTGAACGACAAGGCCGAGAACATGGGCGCCAAACTCATCAAGGAGGCCGCCTCGAAAACCTCCGACGTCGCCGGCGACGGGACAACCACGGCGACCGTTCTGGCCCAGGCGATCTTCGCCGAAGGACTGCGGAACGTAACGGCCGGCGCCGATGCGATGGCGCTTGTCCGCGGAATCAAAACCGCCGCCGATAAAGTCGCCGATGCGCTGGGAAAAATGTCCAGGCCCGTCGATATCTCCAACAAGGACGACATCGT
>DAOVFI010000004.1 GCA_030673005.1 Planctomycetales bacterium | reverse complement strand
CAAACCGGCGCACGGTTTCGGCATTTTCGGAAAAAAATAAAAAAATTTCACCCTTTATTAACAATGACTTACGTAAATTCCGGGATTTTTTGCGCCGCCTTGGAGCGCGCCAACCCGGCGCACGCCTGTTAAGGATGGGGGCGCGTTTTTTTTTCGCGCCCAGATGCGATCAATGGGATCGCACGTGCAAGATGATATTTGACAAGTCAATAACGTGAGACCGGAATACCGGATTACTGTGAGACCGGAAATCTGTTGGTGGCACAGGTTTGTAACCTGTGTAGGCCGCACAGGTTTGTAACCTGTGTTGTCAGCCGCACAGGTTTGTGACCTCTGTCAGCCGCACAGGTTACAAACCTGTGCCACCACATATTGACAGAATACTGGATTGTCTGGGTAAAATAGGTAACTAAAAATTTACGCTGATAGCGTGTATATGAAGTGAAAAATACGCAACTACCTCCAGAACAAGGGTTTGCGAATTTCGGCGTCGTTTCTAACCGTTCCGAACGGTTCCAAATGGTTCCAAACGGTTCCGTTTCGTTCCGTTTCGTTCCGTTTGGTTCCGCTTGGTTCCGCTTGGTTCCGCTTGGTTCCGCTCTGTCTCGTACCTGTGAACGCCTGGTAAGACAGGCTATTACTGTGCGGGAGAGCCTGGGAGTGCGGTTTCTTTTGGTGAATCTACAGGTGTTGAAGAGATTTTTTGTTTTTCTTCGGGCGCCTTGATGTCATATAGTTTCAATTTTGCATACAGCGTCGGCCTGGTGATGCCCAGCAGCGCCGCCGCACGCGTTCTTTGCCAACCTGTCTCCTGCAAGGCGCGAAGAATAAACTCCCTCTCGGCTGCTTCCAGTGAAAAGTCCTTCCGGGGCTTTTCACGAGGCTGGGCTTGCGCGGGTGTAACCGGCCCTTCATCTCCGTCGAAAACCAGGCTGGTAACAGCGATTTCCCCGCCATTTTCCAGGATAATCGCCCGCTCGATGACGTTGCGGAGTTCGCGGACGTTCCCGGGCCAGTCGTGTTTTACCAGGTATCGCTGCGCCTCTTTACCGAGCCGCAGTGGACCGCCTTTATCGATAGACTGGGAGGATTTAAGGAGAAAATACTCAGCCAGTAACGGAATATCGCCGCGACGCCCTTCCTGCCGGAGCGTTGGTATGGTTATCGGAAAGACCGCGAGGCGGTAATACAGGTCCTGGCGGAATCTGCCGTCGCCCGCCTCGGTCGAGAGGTTCTTGTTGCTGGAGGCGATAACCGTGGCGTTGCAGGAGATGTCCCGTGTACCGCCGACCTTGCGGAACGTCCTTTCCTGGAGCACGCGAAGCAGTTTCGCCTGTAGATCCGGCGCCATCTCGCTGATTTCATCGAGAAAGATGCTTCCGTCGCAGGCCTGCTCGAACAGGCCCGTCTTTTCGCGATCCGCCCCGGTGAATGCGCCTTTGACGTGCCCGAACAGTTCGCTTTCCAGGAGACTCGCCGTCAGGGTCGCACAGTTGACCGCGATGAACCGTTCGAAATCGCCGTATCGCCACCAGTGGACCGCCCGGGCCGCCAGTTCCTTTCCCACACCCGTCTCGCCCATAATCAGGATCGGATTGCACCGGCTCTCGGAGATCAGGCGGATCATTTCGAGGCATCCGACCAGGCCTGGGCTTTTACCGACGATCTCTACGCCGGGCGGACATTTGTCGGAAAAGAACCGCTGACGCAGGCGGCTGGTCGCAGCCTTTTCGATCTGCATCCCGTCGATCAGGCGGACAAGGGTCTGCCTGTCAAGCGGACCGGCGATATAATCGAGCGCACCGGCCCGAACGGACCGCACGGCATCATCCACGGAAGGATTCGCCGAAACGACCACTACGGGAGTCTCCGGCGAGAGGGTCTGCACGTTCCGAATGAACTGAATTGTCCGGCCCGGAGCGGCGTCCTGCAATACCAGGACGAGTTCAGGGCAAATCCGGCGTATTATCTCCGGCGCGTCGGCAGGGTCGTCAGCGGGAATGATCTCGTCGGCAAAGGCGCAAAGAATCCCCTCCTGCTGCAACGTCCGGGAAAAACCCCGCCCGACCGTTACGACCGACCGTAACATCCGCTCTGCACTACTGTTCATCCGCACCAATCAGATAAAGATTCCATTCCTTACCAACCGCGGATAATCGTACACGACAATTTCTTTAATGCACAGGGAATTGTTTTGATTTTGAAGATAAAAAACCTTTGTCGATTGCGGATTGTGGATTGCGGATTGCCTGCCGTGAGCGGAGTCGTACGGCGGATTACGGATTATTTAAAAAATCGTAGTAACCGTTCAGGCTGTCTTGTCGGCGCCACAGCCTGAAAGGTTATAAAAATTCGTGTAATTCGTACCACCAACGTTCGATTTCTCGAAATTCTGTAAAGATTTTCATTCAACCACAATAAATCGCAGGCTTTGTCCTACGGTTGGGAAATATGCCTTTGAACCATTATTGGCCGGCAAAAAGGGCGTTTATCGCTTTATGGGCTGCCAGCGGGTTGTCCTGTATATAAGAGTTCAGCCGTATGCTTCAAGAAAAGAGCAATCCGGGTCCTTCTTGTTCCTGCTGTCCGCTGGTAGCCCAATGCGATAAACGCTTTTTTTCTATCTTCCAATTGTTGGACAGAGCCAGTCAGTTATTGACTATTGGACAGTGATTACTTTGGTTGCGGCCAAGGGCCGCGCCGTGTAATCCGTGGACTGATTGCGGATTTAACAAACAGGGCGATTTACTGCTTTTACCATCGGGTTGCGGCGTCCTGATATGCTTGCAGCGAGCGTTTGCCCGTCTGCATTTTCTTCAGTTGACCGGCCAGTTCGCTTTTTTCGGCTGCGAGTTTCAGGCATAACTCTTTATAGAGATTAACAATAAGATTGACCTTCTCGTCGTCGCGATCGGTCGAGGGACTGGCTGACGCAAGGCTGAGCAGTTCCTCAACCCTTGGCATCAGAGACGAAACCTCCTCCAGCCTGCCGTTCCCAGCCTGGCGAACCTGTTCGGCCAGCAGGCTCCGGAGTTCTTCCAGCATTTTTTCGTCGTCGGTCGTTTGCCTCATCCTGCTACTCCGATTTATATCATTGCACTTTACCTGTCATCGTCCGGGTGGCACGGTCAAGCCGGAGCGCAGCGCCTGCCTGCCGGTAGGCAGGGAGGCTTGGCCGTGGCGACTCTGAATCGCGGACGCTGAACCACGGCCAAGGTAGATCGAGGCCTGACGGCCTCAATCTCCCTTGACCGTGCCACCCGCGATCGGGTCAAGTCATTGCATTTTGCCTGTCGTCGATATCGGCCAGTGCTTCGTCAAGTTCGGACAGGAGTTCGGCTGCCTCGGTCTTATCCGGCTCAAGGGTCAGCACCTTCAGCACCGTCCGCCGCGCGTCGGGGAGCCTGTTTTCTTTGGCGTACAGCGACGCCAGGCAGAACAGCACGGACGTATCGGACGGATGCTCGTCCAGATAAACTTCCAGATAATGGACGATCTTTGAGAAGTTTCCCATCCGGCAGGAGGTCTGGAACAGGCCCAGCAGGGCCACCAGGTTGTCCGTATCCAGTTCAAGGCATTTGAGGTACATCTCGAACGCCTCTGCGTGTTCGTCCTTCTGTTGATGGATCATCGCCAGGCCGCCGTAGGCCTCGGCGCAGCCAGGCTGGAGTTTTCCGGCGGCGTTAAAATATCGTTGCGCCTGATCGATTTGCCCGGCCTGGAACGCCAGCGCACCCAGGCCCAGATACGCCCCCGCCCGGTCCGGCGCAAGGGATACCGCCGCCCGGTAGCACCTTTGTGATCGTTGATAATCAGACACGGCTGCATGGCAATCGGCCAGTTGTATGAGGGTTCCGTAATGCAGGTCAATGTCTTCCCGGCGCGACTGATCCGCATCGAGCGCCGGTGCGCCGGCGCCGCCGCTCATTCCGTTATCTTCGCACAACGGGCAGCGGCAGGAAAATATGGCCTTATCCAGATGGGCGATCGCCTCGGTGTATCTGCCCAATTTGAACAGCAAGGCCCCTGCCCGGCTCAGTGCTTCCGCGTCGGACGGGTCGGCGAGCAGGCGCTCACGGATAAGGTTCAGTTTCTTTTCATCCGAATCGGTACCGGCCGAATCCACCTCGTCGCAGTTACCGATTCCCTGTGACGCTTCTGTCATGTCCTGCAATATCCTCTCGGCCCGCACCGGCGACCGATAACCCGTAAAATGCGATCGACTATAAACAGACTATCCGACCCATACGCTTGTTTGATGCAAATCCAATGCCGACGAACGGGCGGATAAGGATTTTTTGCTTCAAAAGCCCCCGCCCAACCCGGCGGGAGAGTGAATATCTCCCTTTAATAAGGCATATCGGCAGTTCTGATTTTTTCGACAAAGAGAATATTCGTAGAAGGAAAGTTATATTCGTATGAACTTGTTGTATGCAATTTGAGGCGGGGATGTAAAAGTTTTGAACAATCGCCGGGGTGGTAGCCCGTAGTCAGTAGTCGGTAGCCGGGAAAAACACATTCTTTTTTACTGGCTACCGACTACGGGCTACCGGCTACCACCCCTGCCGGACGATTACAGATAATCCAGCAGCGACAGGCTCATCACCTTGGCGGTGGCGCTGAGGATCATTTCGTAGAAGGTTTGCGTCCGGGCAAGTTCCGTGGCGATATATATTACGTCGGCATCCTGGAGGACTGATTTCCGCGCGTCCAGGTCGTTTTTCAGGTCCTCCATACTGCCGTCGAGTGTGTCCATCGCCTGAAGCCTTCCGCCGACGGAGGTCATGCTGTTGGTCAATCCGACCATCACTTCATCAAGCGAATCAAGCGCTTTTCCGATCAATTCGACCTGCTGGGAAGAAGGCAGGCCTTGTTCGTTGCTGAGCATGTCTCTGGCGTTCATCAGCATTCCGAACAGATCGTAGGTACCCGGCACGCGAACGGGTTCTGTTCCGGTCCGCGTGATTCCGGCCGCGTCGATGTACAGGACCCGCCCGTCCCGCGAATCGACAACGTCTTCGTTATTCGTAAAGGTCGTCAGATCGACCGTTGTCGCCAGGTCGTCTATTGACAGTTTTCCGGTAGCGGTAATGGCGACATCGACTGATCCGGCGGCCAGCACCACTCCGGTCATATCGACGTAAATGACGTCGCCGGCGGAGTTTTTGAGTTCCAGGTTGGCCATGGTCAGGTCGTAAGGTTTGAATGAGCCGTCGTCGAGTCTGGCGAGGTTGTTATCGGCGTCGATAGTGAGCGTATGCGAAGCGCCGATGATGGTGTCTTCATCGACTGAACGGCTCCCGGCTGCGACGCCGGTCGCGCCGGCGTAGGTGGTCGTATTATGGATTACGCTCAGCCAGACGTCGCCGCGGACTGTCGATGTGCCCACGCCGGCGGCAGCGCCGGTATTTCCGTAAAACAGCGGCTCGGACCTTTGGTTGGAGCGAAAGACATCCTCGCCGATGAGTGTTGAATGCTGCTGTACACCCGGCGCTACGGGCGCGATAAGGTTCTGAAGGCCGCCTTGATAAGTAACAGCCGTGATAGTGTCTCCGGTCTTCTCGACTATATACGGCTTGGTCGTAACGTTGTCGCCGGAGAAGATGTACTGCCCCAGCATCTCGGTATTTGCGAACGAAACCGCCTGCACCAGGGCCGCATCCAGCGCCTCGGCCAGGCCCGCGCGCTGCGAGTCGTTGTAAGTGCCGTTGGCTGCCTGGAGGAGCTCCACCCGTGTGTTCGTCAGGGCGCTGCTCAATTTCTGCAACACAGACGAAGACTGTTCCATCAGCGTTACAACCTGTCCGAGGTTCTTGCGATAGGTTTCCAGCGAACCGACCTGCGAATGGAGGTTCATGATCTGGAAGGCGTCGCTCGGTGCGTCCGAAGCCCGCAGAACCCTCTTTCCCGAAGCGATCTGCCCCTGGAGGCGAGTCAGTTCCGCCGCGTGGGTCTGCATCCCCGACACCATGTTATCGTAAATTGTTCCCCAACCGCTCATAGTATCCTCTCATACCCGCCGCTGCGGTTCATACCACCTCGAATAGATATTGCAGCGCCTTGTCCTGCACGGCGATGGATTTGGAAACCGCCTGGTACATCCGCTCGAAGATAATCAGTTTGGCGGCCTCTTCGTTCAGGTCCACGCCGCTTATGTCGTCTCTCTGGACGCCGAGTTGGCGCATGACACTTTCCAGGCTGATCTGCCTTGCCTGGCGAACCACCACCGCCTGCCCGACACCCGTTACGAGTTTGCGGTAATAATCCTGCGGATTCAAATCATCCAGTACGGCATAATTCTGCCGGGCGACGTCGGACATCTTTCGAACGTTGACCCCATCGGACCCTTCCGCGCCGGCAGCGGCTGCGAAACGCTGCGGGTTGTTAAGAACGTCCTGGCGCACACTGATATTGAAGGCGCTGGTTCCCGAAAACAGCGTGTTAATACCCGCAGCGGCGAGGAAACCGGACGTATCCGTATCGGAAAAGGTCCGGATATCGAAGTTGTCGGTATTGTTCAGCGTGCCGGTGCTCAAGGCCACGTTCATCCCGTATCCGATGTCGAGCGGGTCGCCGGCGGCGTATCCCTGTCCGACATTCACCGTCTTGACCAGTTCGCCGGCGCCGTTTCGCACTTCCAGCACGAGGCTTGCAATCACGCCGACTTCGCCGTTGCCCGAAACCGTGCAGGTGAATACCTGATTCGTATCTCCGGTGTACCTTCCGGCAATTGTCGCTGCGGCGGTGCCTGTAATGTTGTCGGCAAACGGCTGGGGCAGCAGTTCCGGCAGGAAATCGAACGTATATCCGCTGTCCGCCTCGATATGCAGTGCGGAATTGTCGATCGAGGCCGAGATATTCGCCAGTAAATTGAGCCGGTCCCGAATGTCCGTAACCGTATCGACTGTGGGATCGACCGATATTTCATGACGTGTTACCGCGCCGGTGGACGTATCCGTAACGCGAATGAAGAAACTGCCGGCGGCAACATCGGTCGTCCAGTTGTCCATCGTTCCGTTCGCAACGGACATGCCTGTCAGATCGGTGAACGATCCGCTCAACCCCACGCCCTGAACGTGCAGTCGATTCATTTCGGATATTATCCGACCGGCGAGTTTATCCAGTTCGCCGTGAATATCGGGCAGGACGTTATTGTACAGGCTGAGCAGCGCTCCGATCCGCCCGCCTTCTATGTTGCCCTGGTAAGTCAGGGCGCCTTCGACGGCCATCTGGAGCGTTCCGTCCCCAATGTCCTGCAACTCCAGTTCCGCCGACGACGTTCCTGTAACGATCTGCTTTCCCCAGGCGGTAACATTTATCGACGAAACGGCGCCGCCCTGCTCGTGGACTTCTACTTCCACCAGTTCGGACAAATCCTGAATGGCCTGTCCCCGGCGGTCGCGCAGCAGGTTGCCGGACCCGCCGCGAAGCATAACGGCGGTGATTTCCTTGTTCAGATTCGCAATCTCGGCCGACAGGGCGTTGGCCTGGTCGATGTAGTGCTGCGCCTGGAAACGAACGTGCTCTTCGACATCGACCAGAAGTTGCGCGACGTTGCGAAACTGGCTCGTCAGGCCGTCGGCGGCCCAGACGGCCTGCTCGCGCAGCGCCTGGCTGGTCGGCTGGGCGGACAGTTCATTCAAACTGTCGAAATAATGCCCCATCGCCATGCCCAGACCCTCGGAGCCGATATCGCCGAAGGCGTTTTCGACCATTGTCATTATATCCAGTTCCTGAGCGGCCTGACCGAGACCGGACTGCTGAGAGGCAATTTCCTTCTCCAGGAGGGTGTTGATGTTCTGGCGGACCCTGTCGATCTCCACCCCGCCGAGCGATATTTTACCGTAGGTGTTCAAATCCACCGGCTTGATTATCAGTTCCTGCCGATGGTAGCCCGGCGTCGTGGCGTTGGCTATGTTCGTGCCGATAAGTTCAATGGCGCGCTGCGCCACGTTCAGACCGGTCAGACCTATGGAGTAGTTCGGCATCGGTTACAGTTCCTTATCGACCAGTCCCGCTCCGGATCGCCAGTTGTTCATACCAGCGGCGTCGTACGTCGTAACGGTTTCGCCGGCAGGCAACATGCTGTCCAGCAACATGCGGTTGATCCGCGCGCACTCGGCCAGCATAAGCACGGTCTGAAGATGCTGCCTGCGAAGAGCCTCGACCTGCCCGGTCATCTTTCGCCTTCGGGAATCCACTTTCCGGGCCTGTTCATCGGGCAGTTCGGCAACCAGCCTTGAGAGTCGCAGGTCGCGCGCATCGCATCCGAAGACGTCGGCCAGACTTTCCCGGACGGCCTTGAGTCGCATGTCCAGCGACGCCTGGGCCTGTTCGGACTGTTCGATCTGTTCGAGCAGGCGCTCGGTAGCCTCGTCGTCCCGCCCGATCAGCGCCTCCGACAGGTTCGACAGCAGCGACCGCTTCGTCGCCAGCAGTTCGAGCTCTTCATCGAGCACCGCCAGCAGTTCGTTAATCAGCGATTCGTTTGTTCGTGCAATCATTTATTCGGCTCCACCGCCTGTGCGGCGGTATCAGCCCCTGCCGGGCCGAACACGTTCCGATAGATGTCCCGCCACAGACCCATACCGCCGTTGTCGGCCACTTCCTGGGCAAGGTGAAACCAGAAGATGCCCTGAACCTGTTTGGTAATCCCGTTGTCCAGCAGGCCCGATTCGGGAATCGTCCGCTGCATCTGCTCCATTAATTTATGGATTAGCACGGATTCAAAGTCCTTTGCCGCCTTCACGGCGCCTTTAACGGCGGCGCCCTTCTTCGAAGCACCGCGGCAGGCGATTAATCTTTCAGCACACAACGTTAACGGCATCTGAATCGGATTAATCGGCATCTGTAAATTATTCATCACACATTCCCGAATTCTGTTGGTGGCACAGGTTTGTAACCTGTGTCAGTCGCACAGGTTGCAAACCTGTGCCACCATAAATTGATGATTGACAGAGTACTACATAATCTTCAATTGCGCCTGGAGCGCCCCTGCCTGGCGCAAGGCCTCGAAGATGGAAATCAGGTCCCTCGGCGTAAGTCCCATCGCATTGAGCGCCCTGGCAAGTTCGGAAACCGACACCTGTCGCGGCACCACGTGCAAGGCCCCCGCCTCCTCCTTGGCTACAATATCGGTCCGGTGGACCCTTTCGCTTGTGCCGCCCTTGGACCAAGGCGGCGGCTGAGAGATGAAATCCTTCTCCTTGGTAACGATGGACAGGTTGCCGTGCGATATTGCCACTGTCGATATGCCGACATTCTCGCCGACGATGATAGTGCCGGTCCGCTCGTTAATGACAACCAGCGCAGGAAGATCGACCTTGACCTTCAGGGCGCATATCTTGTCGATAAAACCGGTCAGGTCCGCCTTGGTCAGCGTCTTGGGCACCTCTACAGTGATCGTTCCGGCATCGACGGCGTTGGAACTGTCCTTGAAGGCCGCATTAATCGCCTTTGCAATTTTTTCGGCAGTGGTGAAGTCCGGATTGCGCAACTGGAGCGTAACCTTGCCGTTTTCGACAAAATCGGCGATTTCCTCTTTTTCCACCGTCGCCCCGCCGGGGATGCGCCCGACTGTGGCGTGGTTTTTCGAGACGGTGCTCGACTGTCCTGATGCGGAGAAGCCGCCGATGGAGATCGCCCCCTGCGCCACGGCATAGACCTGTTTGTCCGCACCCATCAGGGTGGTCATCAGCAGCGTTCCGCCCTGGAGGCTGGTTGCGTCGCCGAATGCCGATACCGTAACGTCTATCGTGCTGCCTTTGCGGCCGAAGGGCGGCAGTTCGGTTGTAACGATTACGCTGGCGATGTTCTTGCTTGCGACGTCTTTGGGGTCCAGGACCAGCCGGCCCGACTTGCGGAGGATGCTCGCCAGCGCCCGTCGGGAAGCAGCCGAATCATCGCCCGTCCCGTTCAGCCCGACAACCAGGCCGTAGCCCAGCAGCGGGTTGCTCCGGACGCCCTGAATATCGACGATATCCTTAATCCTCTCGGCCCGAACCGGCGACGCGAGAATCAGCAGTATCGCAAGTACTCCAACTGCTCTGTAATACCTATTTTGATGGGTGCCACCCTGCCTGCCGGCAGGCAGGTGTTTTCGCCCGTAGCGCAGCGGAGGGCGTAAACATGCCCACCCCCGAAGACGGGTGAGGGCATGGCACCCCGCAAATGTTCCGGCGATCAAATGTCGCATTATTAACTCCTTCGTCTCGTAGCCAGTAGCTTGTAGGGTGTGGAAGGTTCCTGTTCCCTGCACGCCGCGATCACGGCACCCGGCCAGACGTGGTCGCAAACACCGCGACCACGGCACCCGGCTGTCCTTAGAACGGATTGAGGAAATTCAGTATCTTTCCGAGCCAACCCGGCCTGGTGAACTTTTTCTCCCTGCCGCTCTTCTTGAAGACTATCTTGAACTCGGCCACCTTGTCGCTCCGCACCGTGTTGGCGAATGTAATGTCGCTGGTCCGAACCACGCCGCTGATGTTGATGGTCTGCCTGTCGCCATCGACCAGGCGGTCCCTGGTTCCGACCACCACGAGGTTGCCGTTGGGCAGGACGTCGGCGACGGTAACGGTTATCTGGTCGGTCATCTTCCGCTCGTTGTCGTAATCGGCCTTTCCGTCGAACTTGTTTTCGGCGCTCATGTCCACATCCGCCTTCGAGAGCTTGAACATCCCGCCCGTAGCCGTGTTCAGCGCGCGGAGCAAGGGGACGTTTGACGCAACGCCGGCCTTACGCTCGGAACTCTTCGACAATCCCCGCTTGCTCTTGTTTCCGATGACTGTCCGCTCGTCGATAATGATTGTGAGTATGTCGCCGAGCTTGCTGGCTGTGTCGTCGGAGTGAAGGGCCTGCTTGCAGTTCGCCTTTGCCCAGATGGATCCGGCCTTTGCGGCTGCGGTCGCCGACAGTACCGCTGTTATCGATACGATTGTCCATCGCAGAGTCGCTTTCATGTTTCACCTCTTCTCGTAAATCGGTTGCACTGTTCCATCGGCGGCCACTCTGGCCATTACAATCCGCCTGCTGTCGATGTTTCTGACTTTAATCAGTTCGCCGACCCGGCCGTCCGCCAGCGCCTTGCCCACGGCTGTTATGGTAAAACCCGGTCCGGCGATCTTCATCTGCACGGTTTTATTCCGGCGCACCACAACGGGCGCCTTCCTGGCGCGCATAAGGTTCGGAGCAATGACCTTTCCGGCGCGGATTGCGCGAACGGCTACCTTACCGAACGGGCTTGTCCAGTCGCCTCTCGGGCTGCGATTGACTCCCACGACCCTGACGGCGGTATTGTCCGGCGAAAGAACCTCACCGGCGGCGATGTCCTTTTTCGCAACGGCCTGGCGGACCGGATAGACCAGTTTGAAATATATCTTCCTTACGGCCAGTTCCCGCTTTCCGCTGACGGCTGCGACGACCACTATCACGTAACCGGTCGGGGCGCCCTTGCCCTGACGGGATTTGATTTGAATGTCCTTGACGGCCGGCACCGTCATATCCTTCGGCCGACGAACGAGCCGCCAACTGCACCCGTCAGGTCCGGGACGGTTCTTTTTCAGAAAAGACTCTGCCGACCGCACCAGGCGCCCGGCCTCGATCTTCTCCTCGTCGCGGACCACGACTACCTTCTCGGCCCCGGTAATCCGCACAGTCCCGGCCCTTATGCCGACCTGCGCCAGGCGCGACAGGATCGTGCGACGGTCGATAACAATCTTCTCGCGCGACCAGGGCGCCCTGCCCATCGCAACTTCGGACACCCTGGCGATAAGTTTCGCGTCGCCGCCTCGAATCACGGCAAGACGCCCGAGCCGGAGCGTCTCGCCGCGAACACGAACGGTCCTGGGCAGATGAAGGCGAAGGGACGACTTTGGAGCGCCGAGAGTGTTACCGACGCCTGAAAACAACACGAAAAGTAAAGTTGTGATATTTCGCATCATAAAAATTTTCCTACGCGATCAGGCGATTGGCTGTGGTAAGCATTTCGTCACCGGCCTTTATCGCCCTGGAGTTAATTTCGTATGCCCGCTGCGCCATGATAAGGTTGACCAGTTCGGTAACCATCTGGACGTTGGACCTTTCGAGGAAGCCCTGCTGGAGCGCCCCCAGGCCGTCGGAGCCGGGGTTGCCCGTCGTGGGCGAGCCGCTTGCCGACGTCTCGGCCAGGAGATTGTCGCCCTCGCTGGATAAGCCCGAGGGATTGGCAAACCGCACCAGCGTAATCTGACCGACCGGTGAGTTGGTCGTACCGTTGAAGACCGTTACGGTTCCGTCTCTTCCGATACTGATGGAAACGGCGTCGTTGGGAATTGCTATCGACGGTTCGAGCGTGTAACCGCCGGAGGTAACGAGGTTTCCGCTGGCGTCCCGCCTCAGTGAGCCGTCGCGGGTGTAGCGGGATTCTCCGCCGGGTGCGGTTACCTGGAAGAATCCGTCGCCCTGGATGGCGATGTCGAGGCTTCTGCCGGTGTTTTCCTGCTCTCCCTGCGTAAAGACTTTCAGCGTGGAGGCCGGTCGTACGCCGCTGCCTATCTCGAATCCGCTCGGCGCTACCACGCCGGAAGCGACTTCCCGACCCGGCTCCTTTATTTTTACGTACATCAAGTCCTGGAAATCGACCTGGCTCCGCTTGAACCCGACTGTATTGATGTTCGCCAGGTTGTTTGCGATGACGTCCACCATCATCTGCTGTGCCGTCATACCTGTCGCTGCGGTTGAAAACGCCCTTAACATTCCTGTCTCCTCTATCGTAGTAGCCCGCTTGCCTTGTGCCTCTTGCCTCTTGCCTCTTGCCTCTTTCAACCCCCTACGCCATCGCGACCTGAAGGATATTTTTCATCCGTTCGTCCTGTACCTTAATGCTTTTCATATTGGCTTCGTACATGCGTGTTACCATAATCAGATCGACGAGTTCCTCGACTACGTTGACGTTGGCTGCCTCCTGGAAGCCCTGATAGACAGTGGTCTTTTCGGCGGCCTTCGGCGTCGCAGTCGGCGGCGCACGGAAGCAATTATTTCCAATCGGCTTCAGGGCGGCCGGGTCGTCGAACTCCACGATCTTCAGTTTTCCGATTGCCTGACCGTCGGCGGAAATCTGCCCGTCAGTCGCGACGCTGACGCCGCTCGGGCCGACCGTATTCGGAATTACGATTTGTCCGCCTTCGCCGCTGACGGTCTGCCCGTCGGCGTTGACCAACTGTCCCTGCGGGTTGAGGCGGAAGACGCCGTTACGCGTGTACAACGGACCTTCGGGCGTCTCAATGACGAAAAAACCGTCCCTGCCCTGAATGGCCATGTCCAGCGACCGGCCTGTTCTGATCATCGCTCCGGGGGTGAAATCAATGGAAGTCCCGCCGGTAACGCCGCCGGCGGACGCATCCGTAATCGACTGCCTGATCGCTTCGACCCGGCGCTTGTATCCGGACGTGTTGGCGTTGGCGAGATTGTGCGTAATTACCCGGTAATACTCCGATAACGCACTAATACTCGAACCGACAGCCTGTATTGAATCACCCATTTTAATTTCCATCAGCCGGTCAGGCCGGCGCTTCCGACTCGATTGCTTCGGCCTTTTCCTGCGCCTCGAGGATGGCCACAAGATTGGTCTCGCAGATGAGTTCGGCCAGTTCGTTTGAGTTCAACCCGACAAGTTCCATCGCCACCATCCGGTTGCCCTGCTTGTCTTTAAAGACTCTCCGAACCTTTCCGGTTCCCTGAATCAGGCGCTCATTGTCGATTTTCACGACAAGGATTACCTTTTCATCGACTTCGGTCTGCATGGGCATCTCCACAAGCAGCCCGGCCCCGCCGATCTCTACTACGGTGGCGGGAACGAATTCCGGCGCCTCAAGGATCGGGTTCTGCTCTGTGAAGGGAAACATCGCCACCTGTGCCGGCTTGTTCGTCGCCACTCGCGGGAATCGGCGCAGGTTAATCATCCGGATGCGATGTGAATGACCCAGAACGACCTTGCCCTCGTCGGTGCGGACCACCGTCGCGTCGAACTCCCACAGCGACTGTCCGACAGGATGTCTTATCACCCATACGTCACCGGCCTTGGCCGGCGGCGGGACATCCGCTTCGAGCTCAAACTCCGAAGGACCAGTCTCGACGACCACTGCCTCCACCGACTCGAAATTGTCCGGCGTGGTAATGTACACCTTGGCCCCTGCGGCGACCTGCCGGCTGTTGACCGCCACTTCCGACCCGTCGTCGAAAGGACGCTGGAAGCCCAGCTTTTCTCGTATCGACTCCAGCAGGGCGCTCGTGCCCGCGCGCATCCTGTCAGTCATGGCGGTAACCTTCTCGCTGCGCATCAACAGGTCGATACCATCGCGGAAGACGCTCTGGGATGTATATATCGACGCGGGATTCTTCAGGACCAACAGACGGGTGATGTGTTTTAGCAACTTGAGTTCCTGCTCGCGCAGGCCCAGTTCGATCCCGCGCCGCCGGAATTCGTCCCCGCCCGGAGTCGCACGCCGCCCGGACATCCTTTTGATTAATAAATAAGCCAGGATGATTACAGCAAGCAGCACGACGGCGATGATGATCCACCACACCCAGCTCATCCCGCCGTCCGAGCCGGAAGTAAAACTGCGCATCCCGCTCCAGCGATCAATGGCGCTGGCGCCGCGAGCCAGCGGCTCAAAACCCCCGATTTTCAGAAGGAATCCGTTCATTTTTTCACCCGTTCGCTTATCGGATCAGGTTCGCCAGTTCACGCAGCATCTCGTTGGCGACTTTTATCGTTCGCGCGTTGGCCTGAAATCCGTTCTGCGCCTGGATAAGGTTGACGAACTCGGCGGCAATTTCCACGTTGGACTGTTCCAGCGCACCGCCTCGAAGCGACCCGGCCCCGCTGCTCAACGCCCTCGTGAACACAGGGTCCCCGGAGTTACCTGTTATCTCGAAGTAATTATTACCAATGCTCGACAGGCCCGACGGGTTCTGGAACACCGCCAGTTTGATTGACGCGATGTCCTTGCTGACTCCGTTGGTGAACAACCCGCACAGTATGCCTTCGCGGCTGGTTGACATGCTGGCCAACTGACCTGAAGTATATCCGTCCTGGTTGCTGAAAGAGGCGCTGGCGATACCGGTGGCCTCGCCGGAGACGGTGAGATTTCGTCCGCCGACAGTACCGAAGTCGATTGTAATCGGCCGCACGGTAGTCGGTGAGCTTCCGTAAGTCAGTTGGAACGTCGGATTGTCCGGCGGCGCGCCGACTATCCCGCCGTAGTTGCCGCCTTGCTGGAAGGTTATCCCGCTGATCCGCCTGTCATTAAAGGCGGCGATGTCACCGGTAACCGAGGTCATTACAAGGTCCCATACGCCGCTTGTGTTGCTGATAAACGAGGCGCTGAGCGTATGACTGATGCCTTGAGGGTCGAAAACCTGAATGCTGACGTCATTGACGGCCTCGCCGCCGGGACGAATTATCGTGAAATAATCGGGCAATTCGAACGTGCCGGCGGGGGCGCCGCCGCCGTTGGCGGTGTACGTCAACATCAAGTCGGTCTGACTGTATCCGGCAGTGTCGTCCTCAAGACGAATCTCGCCGTTGAAGACCGACGCCGTTGCCCCGCTGAATGCCCCGGAAATCGCTGTCAGTAAATCGCCCATCGTCGATCCGACAGCAATATCAAATACAGCGCTGACAGCCGTTCCGTCAGAATCCGTTCCCGCTATATTTATATCTTCACCAACAACAAGCCCACTCGTCTGGTCCAGGTCACTCAGCAGAGTAGTAGTCCCGACATTCCCGACAGGGCAGGTATATAGTATCCCGCTTCCCAGCAGAGAGGTGCTTGGGTTCGAGGCGTCGCCGTTCAGGTTGCCGGTAACACTGATATTCTCCGTCGCCCTGGCCTCCAGCGTTATGTCATAAGGAATTCGAATGTCGTCGGTAGTCTGGAATCCCTCTTCGACACCCTCGTTGCCGTATCGCTGAACGCGATAGCCCGTTCCGGGATCGACAAGGTAATAGTCCGAATCGACCGCGAAGGCCCCGACGCGGGTGAAGACGTCCTGCTGCCCGTCATTGAGGGCGAAATAGCCTTGACCCTCGATCGCCATGTCCAGTTCCTGCCCGGTGTTGACCATTCCGCCCTGTGTCATAACCCGGTCCACGCTGGCGACCTGAGCGCCGCTGCCGACCTGGATGGGGTTCGTACCGCCGACATCGCCGGCAGGCTCGGTCGCCTCACGCAGCGTCTCGCCGAGCAGTTCGGAAAAAATAACCCGGCTGCTCTTGAAAGCGTACGTGTTGACGTTGGCAAGGTTATTGCCCGTTACGTCAAGCATCGTCTGGTGCGATTTCAGTCCGGAAACTCCGGCTAATAATGCGTTACCCATGATTCATCCTCTGTAATATAAAGGGTTTATGACTATTAATTTCCGACAGCCAGAATGTCCTCTATGGCGATGTTATAAATACCAGCCTCCAGGACTACTTCGCCGTCCACTACGGAGACGCCATCGACCACTTCCGTCACCGCCATGTTTCCACCGGGCGGGATAAAGGTAATCTCCCTTCCGACCACTGCCATCGCCTCACTGACTTGTGTGGCATATTTCCCGACTGCTAAGACATCTTCCAGGCCGACGTTGTATTTGCCTGCCTTCAGTGATATCTCACCGTTAACGATAAAGACGCCTTCCGCCACCTCCGTCACCACCTTGCTTTCTCCGGGCGGGATAAAGGTAAGCTCCCTGCCGACCATCTCCATCGCCTCGTTGGCCTGTGCAGAAAGCAGTGTCTTTTGAAACTTGTTATCTATGTTCTCCAGATGCTCCAGTTGTGAAATCTGAGCCAGCTGCGAAGTCATATCGCTATTGCTCATCGGCTCCAGCGGGTTCTGGTTTTGCAGTTGCGTTACCAGCAGGTTCAGGTAACTGGTTTGAATGTCCGATGCGCTTCCCGATATGCCCGATACTGAACTCACGGTATTCTCCTAAATGTAACTATTCACTCAATTGCAATGAATGCAGAAGAAAAGAGCAAGTCAGGCACACAAAATGAAAAAACAATTCGTTTGTTGGAATTGTTTTTTCATTTCTCCGTCGCCTCGGACGTTCGCGCAGGGGTAGTATTTATCACTCCAAACAGCCGGAGTGATAAATACTATGTGTGCCTGACTTGCTCTTTTCTTCTGCATAGGGCTGAACTCCTACTCCTAAATCAGGACGTTGATAGTTCCTTCGGCAAAAACCCCGGCCTCATTCCACGCCACGTCGGCTCCGATAACAGCCGCTGGCTCCTCCGGTCCGGGCCGGTCGGACGGACTCTGCTGCGCCTGATCGTCGGCGGCGCCCTGCCACGCTCCGTTTTCGTCGTTCAGTTGTGAATAGAGCGACGAATCGTCCGCTCCGCGATCGCTCAGCGAAACGTCTATCTGCCTCAACTGTATGCCGGCCTCGGCGAGCCGGCTCAGAAGCGCCGGGGCCTCGCGCCGAATCTGGTTTAGCGTGTCGGGGTTATCCACTTCCAGCACGCCGCGGACATCCCTGCCGGTGGTATTCAGCATTACGCGTACTTTGCCCAGTTCCGGCGGGTTCAATTGGATCACGATCCGCCCGCCGCGACGCGCCGCACTTGCCCGCAGTGCATCGGCGATCTGATTAGTCGCAGACGTCGGCAGCGATTCGCCGGAAGATACTCTCGAAATCCCGCCCGTGTCGAATTGCGGTGCGGCATCAAAACCGCCGATTCGTTCGACGACGATTTGTTCGGTATCGCCTTTTCCGGTCGAATCCTGCACGTTCAGTTGTGTATAACGATCCGGGCCATTGAAGAGAGCATTAAGGTTCTTCTGCGTCTGTTTCAGGCCGGCCGGGGCGATGGCCTTGACTTGCCCCTTTTTCGCCGCCGGGACACTGTTTTTACCAGCCCTGCGGGCATCGGCCGCCCTGGCGGCAAGATTATTCAACGGAGAAACCGCAAAGGATTGTCGGATCGGATTGTCCGCCGGGCTTGTTGCTCCCTGCCGGGCGGAATTAGCAACGTTTTTCCCTTCGGTCGGCTTCAGCCCGAGCGCCGACAGGATATCCTTAATCGTCCTGTTTCCTTTGTCGGTTCCCGCCTGCTGGTTTTTCGAGATTCCCCCATCCTTTTCCGGGCCGGTTCCCGTTGAAGCAAAATTGACCTTGACACCGGTTTTTCCTGTGGACGGCAAGGTGCTTGAAGCAACCTTTGTATTCCCGGGTATCAGCGATACTACCGGTTTCTTCCCGGAAGTATCCTTTACAACCTTATTATTAAGCAGTCCCGCTTTGGCCCGGGCCGAGAGATTCACCGGTTTTTTGGCTAATTTGCCCAGAAGGGGATTGCCCGACTCCTGCGAGGCGCGAAGAATCGCGGAAAATATCCTGGCCTCGATCTCCACGCCGTTCACAACCGCCGGTGAAGCGGGCGTGTCTTTATGGACGGTCTTTTCGCCGGTCTTCGCGGACTTTGTTCTTTTCCCGGCAGGCTTCCGACGCTCGGGGCCGGAAGTATCCTTCCTGACACCGGAGTTTTTATCCTTGCTGGAGTTCCCTTCACGGGTCCGCACCGATTCGTCCTTGACGCCGTTATTTCTATCCGGCGCAGGCGTATTTGTTGCGGGAACTTTGGCGCTGACGGGAGTCTTTCCGTAAGACCCCGCTCCGGGCATCGGCATCATCATGTTGGCCAGTACTGTATTCATGTCAAAGTTCGATAAAACTACATCTGTCCGGGTCATTTATTAGCAAGGCGCGTGCCAAC
The DNA here is from genome assembly GCA_030673005.1 of Planctomycetales bacterium. Taxonomy (GTDB): domain Bacteria; phylum Planctomycetota; class Phycisphaerae; order SM23-33; family SM23-33; genus DAOVFI01. The sequence goes on along the minus strand of DAOVFI010000004.1, from coordinate 6,949 downwards.
AGGTTGGTTATTCCTGTAAAACAAACCTAACACGTGCCATATACAGGAGTAATAGAAATGTTGCCGCCTCGGCGACGGAGGATTTGTTTCGACGGAGAAAATGACGAAGGGGAAGATACTTCCGCACGGACGGAAAGAATTTCCGAAAAGAATTCACAGGGATGAAGGGAATAAAAAAATGAATGTTGAATAATGAACGGGGAACCTGCCTGCCGGCAGGCAGGTGTCGAATTATGAAGTAAAAAAAGAACCTTTTCGAAAATCTGGTGGCACACGTTTGTAACCTGTTTAAGCCGCACAGGTTACAAAACAGTGCCACCAACAAACCAGTGCCACCATAAATTGATGATTGACAGAGTACTACGGAATTGTCGCAGGGAGAACCCTTGCGATCTCTTCCAGTGAGGTGATTCCGGCGCGGACTTTATCAAGCCCCGCCCGGCGAAGCGATTTCATTCCCGCCCGTTCGGCGGCAATTTCGATTTCATCGGCACCGGCGCCGCTCCGCATCGCCGCCGCAACGGCCCCGTCCGCAGGGAGCAGCGAAAACAGGCCCGTCCTGCCAGAATAACCGGTCCGGGAACACGCATCACAACCGTCGCCCCGGCAAATGGGGAAATTTACGTCGTCGGCTCTGATGTTCAGCCTGTCCAGCAAATCCGCCGTCGGCGTTACCTCCCGCCTGCACTCGGGACATATTCTCCGCACCGTCCGCTGACTTATTACACCCAGCAGCGCCGAGGCCAGCGGCCAACGCTTTGCGGACTCCAGCATCATTTCAAGCACAACGGCGGTACTCCTTGCGAATAGACCGGCCAGGACCAGTCGTCCGGCCAGCGCCGCGGCAACCGCTGCCGACATAGCGGACCCGTCGGTAATATCATCGACCATGATTACGTCCGCATCCTGACCGCCCAGGCCGCCCAATGCCTCGGCCGATGTAAAACCGTCATCCACGGAAATACGACTGACGCCTTCAATCCGAGTCTCACCACTGCTTTCCACCGCAATCAGGCTCCGCCCTGCCGCGTCGATCCCCGCAAGCATCGCCCGCAACGTAGTCGCCCTGCCGCTGCCAGGCAGGCCTGTAACAAGAATAAGCCCGCATCGCCCGTCAAGCATGACTTCCAACCGTGAAAGGTCCTCCTTCGCAAATCCCAGTTGCGGCAGCGCCGAAATACCCTCATCACGTTCCAGTAAATGAATAACGAGTCTTTGTCCATAGACTGTCGGACAGGTCGTAAGGCGTAAATCCATCTCCCGCCCATCGACGGTAAAGCCGAAGCGTCCTTCCTGCGGACGGTCGGTCTCGGCGGCTTCCAGTCCGGCGAGGCCCTTGAAATGCGCGATAAGGCGAGGGGCCAGTTCCTTAGGCAGGCGCGACTTGAAGTTGGCCCGTTCATACAGCACACCGTCGATCCGCACCCGCAGCGACAGCCCGTCCGGTACTGAATCCAGATGTATGTGACTGACCCTCCTTGCGGCTGCATCTTCCAGCAGCGCATCGGCGACCTGGACGGCGGGATCGACCGGCTTGGCGACGGCCGGGACGGCCTCATCATCCACGGCGGGACCGGACGAAGGAGGCTCCTGAGGCGATGGAAATTCCTCAGGTGCAGATGATTCGACCTTTACAAGTAATGGCTTCAATACGGAATCTTCTTCCGACACGGCAGCGGCCTCCGGGAAAGTCGCATCAATCGCCGTATCAACCCGTAATTCGTCCGGTAGTGGGATATCAGGCCCTTTTGACGGCGACGCATTCATCGATTCCATCCCTCCCGACCCCTGACCCTCGCTTGCGGCGACCTTGGCCATGATCGCATTCATATCAATACCGCGCTCCTTGAGAAACCGGACAAGGCCTTTTTCTGAAATGCGAACCTGCTTGCCGGGAAGATGCTTGACAGGCAGCCAACCCTTTTCAATCCAGTTGATGACTGCCCCGTGGCTGGCGCCGAGCAGGTCGGCTATCTGATAAGTGCTGAACAACCGTTCCAGCATAATGTTTCACCTCCTTGGTTATCCGGGCCTGTATATTTCCAGCCGGTCTGACAGATGACGATTCTGTCGTTTCACGGTGCGATCGTCAATTCTTAAAGTGACCGAAAAAACAATTCCGCCGACCGATATTTTAGCAGGGATGCAGGTCCCCTGCATCCCTGCATTTCTTTTTACGCAATCGGCACAGTCGCACGCCACAATTCCCGTTCCGTAACAAGACGCTCAAGATAGCAACGAAACTCACGAAAATATACATAATGAGGTTGTTAGATAAGAAGTTCTCGAAGCACAGAACCAGATACATCCTCCAGAGCACCCTGGCGGGAATATCAGCGATGATCGCCCTGATGGCGCTGGATGCAATCGCCAACGCAGCCGTTATCGGCGCAATCGGCGCCAGCGCGTTCGTCGCCTTCACAATGCCGCACAGAGACGTCTCAAACGCCCGTTACCTTATCGGCGGTTACCTCACCGGTATCGCCGCCGGAACGCTGTGCTTCTTCATAAGCCGATCGTTCCCACTGGACCAACTATCGTCCAACAGCGTATTTCTCATCATTATCTCCTTCGCAGGTCTGGCCGTCGGACTCGCAATCTTCCTGATGGTCGTTACGAACACGGAGCATCCGCCAGCAGCCGGCCTGGCAATGGGACTGGTCCTGAACGACTGGAACATTCAGGCAGTTATCATAGTCCTTATCGGCATCGCCTTCGTGGTCAGCCTGAAGAAACTGCTCAAACCACTCATGATCGACCTGCTGTAATCGTAGCCCGTAGTCAGCTTGCCACGCCGCCTGCCTGCCGGCAGGCAGGTAGCCTTAGCGAAGGCGGGTAGTCGGTAGCCAGTAGTCAGTAGCCAGTAAAAACTCAAACTGACCGATTTTCTAAGCCCGCAAGGGCGGAAGATCTGTAGCCCCGCCCGCTTGCCATGCCGTAGTCGCGCCGTCGCCATAGCGGCTTTGGCGCGTCGGCGACTTGGCGAAGGCAGGTCAGGGCGGGGATTTCGAGGCCTCCAACGACCCGTAAGCCCCGTTAGGGGCGACACATAGGCCCCGATGGCGTCGTGCCGCCCCTAACCCGCATTTCTCATTAGCCACAGAGGACGCGGTGCGGCCTTCGGCCTCAACCAAAGTAATCACTGTCCAATAGTCAGTAACTGACTGGCTCTGTCCAACAATTGGGAGATAGAAAAAAAGCGTTTATCGCATTGGGCTGCCAGCGGACAGCAGGAACAAGAAGGTCCCGGACTGCTCCAGGCCCTCCCGCTGTATAGCATGACAGCGATACCTTCTCATTAGCCCCGGATGGGGCTAAACACTCGGTGGGATGCCGCCTCTACAGGACAACCCGCTGGCAGCCCATAAAGCGATAAACGCGCTTTTTGCCGACCAATAATGGTTCAAGGGCATATTCCCACACGTAGGACAAAGCCTGCGAGTTATTGTGGTTGAATGGAAATCTTTACAGAATTTAGAGAAATCGAACGTTAGTGGTACGGAGTTCATAGACCTGTCTGCCGACAGGCAGGGATATTTTAAGAATATATTTCATTACAATTTCAATGGTTATCGCATCCCGACCGGACAATCGTGCCCGGCTTTTCATAATCTGAAAAAACAGAGCCCTAAAGGTGGGCCTGCGCTGCGCTCCGGCCCAGCCTACCTGCTGTGTCCTCTGTGGTGAGAAATGCAGACTAACGGTGCTTGGCTCAAGTAAAACTTCCGTTCAAAGCGGTTTTTTCCTGATTTGCAGATGCGTTAATCCGATAGTAACGGTAACAGGTGTCGAAAGGGTCCGCAATCGCAAAGGAGTGGTTATGTCAACAGTGGGGCGCCTTAAACATGCTTTCAACGGGAACGTATTAACGATCAGCCCGACCGATTCGATCGCAACGGCCGTCAGGAAAATGACCTCTCATCAGGTCGGATGCCTCCTTGTCATCAACGAGCAGGGTAAGGTCGTAGGAATCCTGAGCGAGCGCGACATTATCAGCAAGGTAATCGACAAATCAAAATCGCCCGAGCAGACCCTTGTCGATGACGCAATGACCCGAAAGGTGCTTACCTGCACACTTAACACGCCCCTGACACGAACGCAGCAGGCTATGACACGGCACAGAATCCGCCACATGCCTGTCCTTGACCTTGAAGACGGAAAACCTGTCGGGATGATCTCCAGCCGGGATATCCTCTCTCATCAACTTGAATCCGTCCGTGCATTCGCCCGACAGCAGTCCAAAGTCCTCAACTCGCTGGAAAACGAACACCCCGGAATCACCCAGGTCGTTCACGACAACAGCGGAAGAGTCGTTATCTGATCCGGCACGTGTCCGGGCGCAGTGTAACCATGTGTCCGCAAACGCAGCGGCCACGGCACCTGAACTTCAGGGTTAAAGGTACAGACGTGAATGGCACTGACATAAGCGTAAAGTCTTGTCTTGGCAGTAGTTGCGGCGGGGTATTGTGGCGATCCTTCGCAGGCTCTCTTACAGCTCCTGCACCAAACGCCGTTGTACGGGCTTGGCAACAGATAACGTTTCGCACAGCGACCGAACAGACGGGACGCATATGGGGCACAAGGTCTGCTACTACAAGGTTTTATCCTTATATCAGTGCCATTCGGAACAGATACCCTAATTATGTAATCTGTAACCCGTTTTTGAAAAGTACACAAAACATGCAGATACACTGGCATGTTTCTTCATGGAGTTTCCGGGATGAAGGCTCCGAAAGTGATCATTTTCTCAGCGACGGCGGTCTTTCTTTCAACTGTGATTATATTCATTCTATGGGTATTTGTCTTTAATGGGCATGAAAATAAGGTTCAAATTACGTTGTGTGATCAGTTATTGGCTGCGCGTTCAGATGAGGAAAAGTGGCAGATTGTGGTCCGGCGTCTGGCACCACGCTGTCCCCCGGGCAAAGACTACGAGAGTGTGAATATCCCAAAGCCAGAGGATGCTTTTAGAGAAGAAATTGTGCGTAGTGGGCACGAATTTTTTCTCAGATGTTATCCAGGCATTGTCAAGAGGCTGCAATTCACGGTGGTTGACCTGGAAAAGATGGGGCGACATGTGGATTCAATCCAACCGATGCCGTTCGGAGTTGAGATTTCAGATAGGGTAGTAGCTCAGGGGGAGATTCCACATGGAGAGCTTGTAAAAGGATGGCTACGGGTATTGGTCGGAAGAACGTTCAGAAACAAAGCGGAATTTGACAAGTGGTTGGAGGAAAATCGGGACTGCCTTGTGTGGAACCAGTCTTTGGGAAAGTTTGAAATAAAGGGTAATCCCTGCTCGTTACCTGGATATAAAGGGACAGATACTATACAGATACCATAATTAGCACACTTTTATCATTCCGGGAGAATGGGATTGAATTGCTGTCTCGAAAAAATTGTTTGGTTACAAGTCTTCGTATTAATCCTCATCGCTCCATGTGCTTGTGCGGGCGGCGCTGCACGAGGTGGACGTGCTCTTCAAGGATTATTACAAGTGGAAGGCCCGCCTGTACGACCCGCAGACCGGGGGATTTTACTTCGCACACAGCGCACTTGAGGACACCGGGAAGTTCCGCCCCGACATCGAGACCACCGCGCAGGCCCTTGGGCGAATGAAAACAGGTCAGCGCCGGGGTTGTTCACCCGTCCTGCGAACTGCGCAAGTGGTTTATCTTCTTGTAAATCCGGGGAGATTACCGTATAATCCGCGTAGTTTATGGGTGTGCGCTTCAGACGCGCGGGCCACGGAAGTCGAGGATATCAGAACGGCAAGTCAAGGTCTTTTATGAAGCAGGGACGAGGTGGGAATAATGAGGCAATCCGGAATCGCAATATTTGGGTTATTTTCTATCCTTTTTTTGGCGTCTCCGTCGGCCCGGGCTGAATATACGCCCCTGCCGGCCGGGACCGTCCGGATATGGGACACCAACAAGACTTACACACAAAAAGGCCCCACACCCGACGCCCTTGCCGACAAGGCCAGCTGGACGCTGGTTCCCCACGGGCAGACCGGTTACACGCCCAACGGCGACCTTATGCTCGAAAACGATTTCTACTTCCTGTTCTGCTTCACTAACAAGGAAGATTCCATCGACCTGATTACCAAGATGGTCGATAAGAAAGGCGACAACACCAATTCCAACGAGATCTACAAGGTCCACGACACCGGCATACGAAACTTCGGGCATGGCACGATGTCCGTAAGTATAACGAAATACACGACAAAAGAGATAATCATTCAACATGCCGGCGAGGGTATGAGAACCGGTTCGCCTCTTCCGATAACGACGACATATCGCGTCCTCGGCGGCAAGCCGTGGCTGGAGGTCAAACCCGTCCAGTACGTCAACCAGCAGGGGATGCACGGCAAGAGCCGTATCTGCGCGTTCCTCAACAGCGGCTCCAATGAACGCATCCTGGACGGAAAAAGAGAGACCTGGACCGGCGAGAGGAACATCCAGGCCCAGGCCGACACTATCGGGATCATCAACTTCCGCCGAAGATTCAGGACGTCCAACTACGATTTCATGTGGTTCCTGACGGCAATGCCCGGATTTGAGACCAGCAGCCTGACCTATATGGGCTTCCACGCCGACCGATTCTGGGAGGATGACACGCACGACAGGCCAAGTTGCGGTGCACAATACGTCAGGATGACCGACAAGGTCGCCATCGGCACGCTCGGCCGCAAGGACGTATGGGAGCGAGAGGACGTCCTGCAACTTATCGCCGCCGGTGGAACCTACACCAGCACGTTCAAGGCCCCCTATCCGGGCAAATGGCGGTTAATCGGTTTCGTAGTGGAGGAGGATAACTACGTCCCGCGTCCGAGAGTGCCGGAACTTCCGATCCCCCCTGAATTCAGCATTCCGATAAACGGCAGTTACCATTACAGCACCGTGGACATAACAAACCCCGGTCAGAAATTCACCTTCACAAGCCCCGT
>DAOVFI010000071.1 GCA_030673005.1 Planctomycetales bacterium | reverse complement strand
TCTGACTCGGCGATTTCGCCCGGCTTGTCGCCCGAATCGACCATTTTGTCGAATATCCTGCCAGCGGCGGTGGCGTTGACCTTGCCTCCGGCGAGCATTTTTGCAAGTTCAGCCAGTTGCTCGGCCGTGATTCCGATTTCGGCGATAGTGCAGCCGCGCTCGTTGGCGATAGCGGCCCCCCGGCCCAGCAGGAGATTAACGCACCGCTTCGCCTCGGCCCCGGCTGCAATCGCACCGTCCAGTAAATCACCCGTCGGCGCATCCTGCGTCAAGGCGTCAGCCTCTTTCTCGGTTAGTTTGTATTCGTTGAGGTACCGGGCCTTTCGGGCGATGGGCAACTCGCCTATCTCGGCTGCGATCCGCTCCCGCCAGGCGTCATCGACCATCACCGGCGCGAGGTCCGGCTCGGGGAAGTAGCGATAATCGTGGGCCTCCTCCTTGCCGCGCTGGAACTCGCAGGCGTTCAGGTCGTCGCGAAAACCCCAGTTCTGCTTGCCGACCTCGTCCAGCGACCAGGCCCGGCCCTTCTCGGCAATCCGGCCTAGATGGTAATCAATCACCCACCGGCACGTCCGCTCAAGCGAGCGAAAACTGTTGAGGTTCTTGACCTCGAAGATGGGCGTGAAGTAGCCGGCGGACTCGTCGAAGACTTTTTCCGGCTCGCCCACCCAGATAGATATATTCGGCTCGAACCGCATCTGGCCCATTTCCATATTCGCATCCGATACCTCCAGCCAGCGGACCAGCCGGTGCATTGAACGTGCGAAGGACATAACCTCCTCAACGCTGCGTAATTCCGGCTCGGTTACGATCTCCAGCAGCGGCACGCCAGCGCGGTTCAGATCGACGCAGGTGTGAGCGCCGAAGTCGTGGACGTTCTTGCCGGCGTCTTCTTCCAGGTGCGCGCGAGTGATGCCGATCCGCCGAGGCTGCTCTCCCGAAAGCGGGATGTCCAAATACCCGTCGATCGCCAGCGGCAGGTCGTACTGACTTATCTGGTAATTCTTCGGCAGGTCGGGGTAATAGTAACTCTTGCGGTCCCACTTGGTGAATTCCGGCACTGTGCAATTCAGGGCCATGCCGACCTTCATGGAATATTCGACTGCTTTTCCGTTCATTACCGGCAGTGCGCCGGGCATGCCGATACAGACCGGGCAGGTGTGCGTGTTCGGCGGGTCGCCGAAGCGGTTGGCGCACCGGCAGAACATCTTCGTCGCGGTCGCCAGCTCGACGTGAATCTCCAGACCGATGACCGGAAGCGTTTTGTTTGAATCAGACATTGCTGAATGATAACCTTCCCTGCCCTACCGGGGAAACGCTACCCATGTTTTCCGGTAAAATTACAAACCGTTTATACCGTTCGGTCTTGCTGGACTGTTTAGCAGCCTGTGGCGGTTCAGATGACTCCACTTTCTCCAGCCGGGGAACTGGCAGGTTCGACGGATTCCTTTTCCTCAGGCATGGGTTCGACGGATTCCTTTTCCTCAGGCCTGGGTTCGACGGGTTCCTTTTCCTCAGGCCTGTGTTCGGCGGATTCCTTTTCCTCATGCCTGGGTTCGATGGGTTCCTTTTTTTCAGGCCTGGGTTTGGCGGATTCCTTTTTTTCGGGCGGTTGCACAATAACTGTCGAGGCGAGCACCATTGTCAACCTCCGTCCCTCCATGCGGAAGTCGCGCTCGACCTTGGCGACGTCTTCGAGTTTGGCCTTGATGGAATTCAGAATCTCCCGCCCCAGGTTCTGGTGTGCCATTTCGCGCCCGCGAAAACGCAGTGTGAACTGCACCCTGTCGCCGCGCTGAAGGAATCCGCGTGCTCGATCGACTTTGATTTCGAGATCGTGCTGCCCGATCTTCGGCGTCCTGATGCGGACCTCCTTCATCTCAGCCTCGTGGCGGTGCGACTTGGCCTTGCGCTGCTTCTTCTTCAGGTCGTACTTGTACTTGCCGAAGTCCATTATCCGGCAGACCGGAGGCTTGGACATCGGAGCGACCTCCACAAGGTCAAGATTCACCTGGCGAGCCATCTCAATAGCCTCGCGGGTGTCCATTACTCCCGCCTGCTGACCTTCGGCGTCTATCAGTCGAATCTGTGAGACGCGAATACGCTCGTTGCGACGAAGTTCCTTTGCGATGGTATAATTCTCCTTACTGTTGATTCCCCATTAATTAATGATCGTTCCATAGCGCCTGTTTCATAACCTGTTTTTCAAGCCCGAAGGGCGATAACCCGTTATACAATAGTTTCTGATCCTTTTTTCTCCGTGAACGCTTCTTCTGTTCCCCGCGAATCTCTTTCGGCTTCAAGTCGGTTTATCGCTTCGGACAAGGCGATATCGCCGACCTCGCCAACGCCTCGCTTACGGACGGAAACGGTTCCGGCCTCGACTTCACGCTGTCCGACCACGAAGATGTACGGCACCTTCTGCATCACCGCCCTGCGTATCTTCGCGCCGATCTTATCGGGTGATTTATCCACTTCCACTCGCAGGTTCGCCGCTCGGCCGGCAGAGACCACTTTGTCGGCGTAGTCGCTGAATTTCTCACTTACAGGCAACACCGCTACCTGCTCCGGCGACAGCCACAGCGGAAACGCACCGGCAAAATGCTCGATCAGGATACCGATAAACCGCTCCGGCGATCCGAGGGGCGCGCGGTGGATCATCACCGGCCTATGCGCCGTGTTGTCTGCGCCGATATATTCAAGGTCGAACCGTTCGGGCAGGTTGTAATCGACCTGAATCGTCCCGAGTTGCCACTCACGCCCGATACAGTCCCTGGCGATAAAGTCAATCTTCGGACCATAGAACGCCGCCTCGCCGGCTTCTTCGGTGTAGTCCATGCCGACCTTCCTGACGACATTGCGTATGTTCACCTCCGCCAGGTCCCAGTTCTCGCTTCTGCCGACATATTTCTCGCTGTCCGGGTCGCGCAGGCCGATCCGCACGCGGTAATCGTTCAGGCACAGCGTCTCAAGGACCAGTTTGGTCAGTTCCACGCAGGATTCAATTTCGGCCTCGAGTTGTTCGGGCGTGCAGAAGATGTGTGCGTCGTCCTGTGTGAAGCCGCGGACGCGGATCAGGCCGTTCAGTTCGCCCGACTGCTCCATCCGATATACGGTCCCGAATTCCGACAGGCGGACCGGCAGGTCGCGGTAACTGTGCTGCTCGGCCTTGTAAATCTGTATGTGGTGCGGGCAGTTCATCGGCTTGAGCAGGTAGGCCTGACCGGCTTCTGTCTCCATTGCCGGGAACAGCCCGTGCTCGTAGTACGGGTAGTGCCCGCTGGTGCGGTACAGGTCCACCTTCCCGATATGCGGTGTAATGACTGCCTGGTAGCCACGCTTGAGCAATTCAGCCCGCAGCCAGCCCTCCAGTTCCGTGCGGATTATAGTCCCCTTGGGCATCCACAGCGGCAGCCCCGGCCCGACAGTCTCGTCGATCAGAAACAATCCCAACTGCCTGCCGAGGACGCGGTGGTCGCGCTTTTTCGCCTCCTCGACACGCTCCAGGTGCTCTTTCAATTGTTTCTTATCGAAAAAGGCGGTGCCGTAAATGCGGGTGAGCATCTTGTTTTTTTCATCGCCCCGCCAGTACGCTCCGGCGGTGGTAAGCAACTTGAAGACCTTGACTTTGCCCGTATTAGGCAGGTGTGGCCCGCGGCAAAGGTCAACAAAATCGCCCTGCTCGTAAAGACTGACGCTGGTAACACCTTCGGCGCGGGCAAGGTCGTCGATCATCTCGACCTTATAATCCTGTCCGAGTTCGGCGAAGCGCGCCCTGGCCCGGTCGATCGAAAGTTCGACCCGACGAATGGGAATTTTTTCAGCGACGACCTTCTTCATCTCGGCCTCGATTTTGGACAAGTCTTCGGCTCCGATTGGTTCAGGCAGATCGAAGTCGTAGCAGAAGCCGTATTGGAAGTCGTCTATCAGCGCCGGGCCAATGGAATACTGCACCTTTTCGCCGTAGAGCCGCCGAACCGCCTGGGCCATGACGTGTGCCGTGGTGTGGCGAAGGATCTCCAGCGCCTGGGCGTCGCGGTCGGTGAGGATTCTGACGGTATGTTCGCCGTCGGTCAATTCGACGTCAAGATCGACGGCCACCCCGTTCACTTCGGCGGCAACTGCGACTGCGGCGAGGCGGGGTGATATGTCTTCGGCAACGCGAGCCGGGCTTACCGGTCCGTCGTACTGTTTATCGCTGCCGTCGGGGAATTTAATCAATATCATTACGTAATCTACCGGAAATAACTGGGGAGTTCGCGGGACAATAAAGAGGCATCAAGCCACCCTTGCCGACAATATCCGTCTAATGTGGGACGGAGAAACTTCCTCCAGGCCGATTTCAAGATGTTCGGTCCGGAAGTCACGAATTCGTGGCGCTTGTCGTCAACATAGTTCACTGCCGGGCCGAATCCACCCCGGCAACTAAAGTATAACTCCCGGCGCAGCAAAGTCAAATCTTTTCATTATTAAGTTTCCGCAGGAATGCAGGGGATAAAAATGAATATTGAATAATGAACAAGGAACCTGCCTGGCGGTCTTCGACCCTGCCTTCGGCTCTGAGGCTCAGGCTCGAAGAGAGGCTCAGACCCGAAGGGCAGGCAGGTGTCAAATGTCGAAGTTAACAGATTTATTTCTCCAACGCCCCTGTGTTTGCGAAGTGTCTGTTTTTACTTTGTAATTCGAAATTCCGTATTCATTATTCGATATTCTCTTTTTCCCTTGTATCCCCTGCATCCCTGCTTATTTTACGCCCATCGGATGAGTCCCATTTCTCTCGGATCGGTCAGGGCCTGGTGCTGTGGGAGGACGCGTACGGTGTACCCTGCCAGTCCGGTCCAGTCGCAGGACAATTCCGCTGTATAATTGATCCTTCCGGCGTCGTCGCGCTGCCCCTGTGGCGCCATTTCTTCCGCCTGCCCTTCCTGGAGTCCGCCGTCCGAGTCCAGTCGGCCGTGATACAACTGGACGGAAACATTCTCAGGATGGACCTCACCGAGCATTACGGTAGCCTCGACCCGCACCGACTTTCCGACACAGGCGACTCCGTTGACGTTGTCCCGAACGCTCTCGATCCGCACCTGGTCGAACTTCTCCCTCAGCCAGTGTTTCCATTCCGACAGGCTTTTCGCTCCGGACAGGTTCTCACCGATCATACTGTTCCATCGTTCAATGGCCGGCAGATAGAATTTTTCGGAGTACTCTCGCACCAGGCGATTTGAATTGAAGTACGGCGCGAGTTTTTTCACGGTCGCCTTCATCATGGCGATCCATCCCCTCGGCAGGCCGTCCGAACCTCGCTTGTAGAACATCGGAACGACTTCCTTCTCCAGCAGGTCATAAAGCGTCCTGCTCTCGACGTCGTTCTGATAGTCAAGGTCCTGGTACCTTTCGCCCGAGCCGATCGCCCAGCCGACATCGCCGCTGTATCCCTCGCTCCACCAGCCGTCCAGCACCGATACGTTCAGTCCGCCGTTGGCCGCCGCCTTCATTCCGCTCGTCCCGGACGCCTCCATCGGGCGAAGCGGCGTATTCAACCACACGTCCACGCCCTGGACCAGGTAACGGGCAAGGTTCATGTCATAGTCTTCCAGGAAGACGATGTTCCGTCGGAACTCGGGCCGACGGCAGATATGGACGATCTGGCGGATGATCTCCTTGCCCGGATTGTCCCTGGGGTGGGCCTTTCCGGCAAAGATGATCTGCACGGGCATCTCCGTGCCGGTCAGAAGTTTTTCGAGGCGTTTTATGTCACGAAGGATAAGGTTTGCCCGTTTGTAAGTTGCGAACCTGCGTGCGAAACCAATTGTCAGTGTTTCCGGATCGAGCACCTCTTCTGCCGCCGCCAGTGCCGCCGCCCCGGCGCCGCTGCGGTCCAGCTGCTCGCGCAGCCGGCGGCGAGCAAAGGACACCAGCCTCTCGCGACGGCGCTCGTGTGTCCGCCACATCTCCGCGTCGGGAATCTGATCGACCGCCTCCCATACCTGCTGGTCTGCGGGGCGTTCCTGCCAGGACGGGCCGAGGTATCTGTCGTAAAGGTTCGCCAGGCCGAAACTGATCCAGCTCCTCGTGTGGATGCCGTTGGTCAGGTGCGTAATCGGAACCTCATCGACGGGCAGGTCCGGCCAGATGCCGGACCAGAGTTTCCGGCTGACCTGTCCGTGCAGTTCGCTGACGGCGTTTCGATTGTTGCTGAGTCGCATTGCCAGGACCGTCAGGCTCATCGGCTCGTCGCCGTTGTCGGCGTCCTGCCGACCCAGCGTCAGAAACTGTTGGAAGGAAAGGCCCAACTGATCCCAGTAATGACAGAAATACCGTTCTATGAGCCACGGTTCGAAGGCGTCGTTACCGGCCGGCACCGGCGTATGTGTCGTGAAGACGTTCGAGGTCGATACCGCCTCGCGGGCGGTCTCGAACGATACGCCGCGATCGGCCATAAGCATCCGAATCCGCTCCAGTCCCAGGAAGGCCGAGTGTCCTTCATTTGTGTGGAACACTTCCGGCTCGATGCCCATCGCCGCCAGCGCACGCACGCCGCCGATGCCGAGAATCAACTCCTGCCGTATCCGCAGTTCCTGATCGCCGCCGTACAACTGGAAGGTAATCTGGCGGTCCTCGGACGAATTTTCCGGAATGTTGGTGTCCAGCAGGTACAAATTGACCCGCCCGACGTTCACGACCCACACCTTTACCCTGACCTGCCGGCCCGGGAACTCCACCTCCGTCATTACAGGCTCGCCGTCTTTGAGAACCGGACGGACGGGCATGTTGTGGAAGTCGTTGCGTGGGTAAGACTCAAGCTGCCATCCGTCGGCGTTCAGACGCTGGCGGAAGAATCCCTGCTGGTAAAGCAAACCGACGCCCACCAGCGGGATGCACAGTTCCGATGCGCTCTTAAGATGGTCGCCGGCGAGTACGCCCAGTCCGCCGGAATAGATCGGGATGCATTCGGTCAGACCGAACTCGGCGCAGAAGTAGGCGACGTGCGGTTTCTCGCTCCGCCCGTGCTCCTTGCACCACCAGCCGCTCTTGGAAAGATACTCCTGCAACTCGGCATGCACGCGGCGGAACTGCGTCATAAACCCGGCGTCCCTGCTGGCTGCGATGAGCCGCTCCTGGCTTATCCGCCCCAGCAGCACCACCGGATTATGCCCCGTTTCCTCCCAGAGTTTCGAATCCAACCGGCGGAATATCTGGCGGATCTCGCCGCGCCAGGCCCAGCGAAGGTTGTAGGCAAGGTCCGACAGATCGGCAAGCTCATCAGGCAGCGACGGTTCAATCGTAAATGTTCTAAGCGGTTTCATGTGCCCTGGTTATCCTTCTCATTAAACGAAGCGCAGCAATATGGTTCCGTGCCAGACTTTATCGGCAATTCAGCCTGGGAATATTACGTCCAATTTTATCGGAGATCTACCTGGGTGGCACGGTCAAGCCGAACGAAGTGAGGCTTGGCCGTGGTGAGCGCCAACCACGGCCAAGCAAGGTCGAGGCCGATTGGCCCCGACCTTGCTTGACCGTGCCACCCGCCCTATCCGGGATGTTTCTTTTCGTAGATTATCTGGTGATACGGCTTCTCCGACAGGTAGAGTATCACTCGCCTGCCGGAATCAATGAGTCGAAGCCGGCAGGTCAGGCTGTTTTTCCCGTCGGTGAGTATCGCGGTGAATATCCCATTACCGTCCGGGCGTGCCTGGCCGTGCAGGATTGTGGGCGGCAAGACGAACATGGTGCGGTTTTTTCCGGATTTTCTGATTATAAGCCGATGCGCAGGACTCGCTCGCAGCCGCTCCATTACCGGATTCTTAAAGGCCAGACGAAGATACCGCCCCGCCTCAATATAATGGCCGCTCAGGGACGACGGCGCCGCCGCAGCAGGCCTTTTGAGCGAGGGCAACTCCGCCTCGCCGACGTCGGCGATCACCAGTTTCCCGCCGGCCAGCCCCTCCGGTACGAGAAAGACGAAAGTTTCAAGCCGGGTGGCCGATGGGGGAATATTAATTACGCCAGCCCTGGCCGCCCGGGGAACGGGCGAACCGCCTGCGGCAAGACCCAGCGGAGCGATTCGTCCTTGCCCGCTGTCCAGCACTACCGCTCCGCCTGTGGTATCTATGCTCATAGCGTCCCGCCCGACGAAAATATTGGTCGTTACGGACAGGAACATCCTGCCAATCGGGGCGGGGATCAGGCCGTCGGCGACGGCGTCCAGCCCGGCGCGCAGAACCTTCACCTCAGGCAGAACCTCCGGCTCGACCGGCCTGGTGGATACTACGATCGCAGGTTTGGTAACTGGTTCGACGACAGGCCGACTCACCGGGCCTGTCGCGGGCCTGGTCGGCGTCCGGACGACGGAAGGTTGTTCGACCGGAAGCTTGTCCGAAGTACCGCCCCAAAGGAAATACCCGAGAAGTATCCCCGCCAGTCCGGTCGCCAGGGCAATGAAGATCGCCAGAACCGGACTGCCGTCGCTTTCTTCACGCTCGACCGGACCGTCCCGGGAGACAGCGTCCGGAAACGTCGCCGCATCTGCCGGACGAACGTCCTCTGCGGTTATATCCAGAACCTCCATGTGTTCGGAAACATCGACAACCGATCCCTCCGTCCCGATTGGTTCTTCATCATTCAGTGAAGGGATGCGGATCTGCCCTCCGCAGGCGGGGCAGCGCAGCACCTTTCCGCCCAGGCGCACCTCGACCGTCAGACGCTCGCCGCACGAGCCGCACACCACCAGCAGTTTCTTCTGGAGCAGGAGTTTGGCCTTGGTGAGAAAATCATCCTCGAATCTTTCACCGCCGGCCTCGTCCGACCCCGGCCGATACTGTCTGTCTGACGGGACGGCCGAATCGTCCGGGGCGGGTACGTGGATCGTCCGCCCGCAGTGCGGGCACTGGAAATCCTCGCCCGCCTTGCTGTCATCGACCGTCAGCGTGTTGCCGCATTGACCGCAAAGCAGTTGCATCGTGTTAATCCTAACGAACAATCGCTGTTGTCTGAAGGACTAATCGCCGATAAAGGTATCAGGAATTCAGGATATATTGATTATGGATGTTATTAACGCCATTGCAAAGGTCAGGTTCAACTCCGCCCGTGCCCAACGCATCCAACTGCAACGATGCGGGGACTTCGCATGTGATCTGCTGTGCCTGGAGCCTGGTCAGGAGTTTTCCGCCACGGGTCGATGCGCATACTACATCATCGCCGGTACGGGTATCCTGAAGGCGGACAAAAAAGCCAAAGACCTCAGTATGGGCTATTTTGCCGCTTCTGAAAAGGACGAATCGCACACATTAGTGAACTCTTCCGAACAGCGCCTGATCTGCCTGATCGTCTCGCCGCACCGGTAATTGTAGGCCGGGACGGAGCGCAGCGCAGTCCCGGCTTTGTCCTTGAAT